>NZ_LQIR01000011.1:0-78583 GCF_001499925.1 Mycobacterium lehmannii | reverse complement strand
GAGGCAAGAGGTGGAAGCGGCACAACAACACTCCTCAATCAAAACGAGTGCTGTTGCATCGACCCCCTGAACCGAAGGCGCGGACTCGCACACAAGTTCAGTTTCGGCGCACGAGGCCATGCAGAGGCTGACGCACTCTGCCTTCGGCGGCCGACTAGACTCTTGCCCGTGGTGCTGTTCTTCGAACTTTTGCTCGTAGCCGCGACCCTGGTGATCACCTGGTTCGCGTTGTACGCGGTGTACCGGCTGATCACCGACGAGTCGTGACGTCCGGAGACGACGCAGTAGCGGCCGCCGCAGAACGAGCGAAAACGACCGCCGCGCGCAACATCCCGGCTTTCGGCGATCTTCCCGCACCTGCCGACACGGCCAATCTCCGCGAGGGCGCGAACCTCAACGACGCGCTGCTGGCGCTGCTGCCACTCGTCGGTGTCTGGCGCGGCGAAGGCGAGGGCCGCGGCGCCGACGGTGACTACCGGTTCGGCCAACAGATCGTGGCCTCCCACGATGGCGGCGACTACCTGATCTGGGAAGCGCGCTCGTGGCGGCTCAGCGAGTCCGGCGACTTCGAGGCGCACACGCTGCGCGAGTCCGGCTTCTGGCGTTTCGTCAACGACCCGGCCGACCCTTCTGAATCCCAGGCCATCGAACTGCTGCTGGCCCATTCCGCGGGCTATATCGAGTTGTTCTACGGCCGCCCCCTTTCCCAGTCGTCGTGGGAACTGGTCACCGATGCGTTGGCGCGCAGCAAGTCCGGGATGCTGGTCGGTGGCGCCAAACGGCTGTACGGCATCGTCGAGGGCGGTGATCTGGCCTACGTCGAGGAGCGTGTCGACGCCGACGGCGGCCTTGTCCCCCACCTATCGGCCCGGCTGTCGAGGTTCGCAGGCTGATGCGCGCGATCATGTTCGTCGCCGGCATCGCCGCGGCCGCAGCGCTGGCAGGTTGTGCGTCCGAACCACCGGACGAGCAGCAGCCCACCACCTCACAGGCCCCGGCCCAGACCACCACGTCCGAAGCCCCCGCCCAAACCACCGCGCCCCAGACCCCAGCCGGTCACGGTTCACTGGCGCAGTGCCTGAGCGACCACGGCGTACCCGCTGCGCCTGGACCTGCCGGCCCGCCACCCGGTGTCGACGCCGAGGCCTGGAACGAGGCCATGCAGGCGTGCGCCACGTTCGCGCCCGGGCCCGCCGGCTAAGCCAGTTGCGGGGCCTTACCCGCCTCGGCCAACCATTCACCGCGCAACTGCGCCAGCGTGCCGTCGTCGCGTAGCGAGTCCACGACCGAAGAGATGCAGGCGGTCAACCCGCTGCGTTTGGCGAGCACCAGGCCGAACTGCTCCGCGGCCTGGTCGCCTGCGGGCAGCTGGCCGACCATCATCCCGTCACGCAACTCGCCGACGATCGCGAACGCGGTCGGCAGATCGGCGATCAGCGCGTCGATCTCGCCGTCGGAGAGCGCCAGCTTCGCGTCGCCGTTGGTGTTGTACACCTCGACCGCGTCACGTTGGCCGACCGCCAGCGCGGCGGTGTGGCTGGTGCTGCCGACCTGGGCGCCCAGCCGCAGCTCTCTGAGGTCGCCGAGACTTTTCACGCCGGCCGCAGGCGAACCCTTGACGGTGACGACGGCTTGGTTCACATCGAAGTACGGCGTCGAGAAGTCGACGGCGGCCCTGCGCTGTTCGGTGATGGAGAACTGGGTCAGGTTGGCGTCGAACGATTTCGCGCCCGCGGCGATGGCTTCTCCGAACGGCACCCGCACCCACCGCACGTCGGTGGCGGCGTATCCGAGCCGGTTCGCGATGGCGTACGCGAGCGCCGATTCGAAGCCTTCCCCGTTGGCCGGGTTGTCCCCCATGTACCACGGCGGGTACACCGGCCGATCGGTTCCGAAGGTGAAGATGCCCTTGTACAGGGTCGCCAGCTTGTCTTTGTGACAGTCCCGCGGGTCCGGCGAGCTGTAGGGCTCAGCGGTGGGCGCACAGGCCGTCACGGCCGCGAGGGCGGTCAGCAGCACGCCGAGCTTCTTGACGATGCGCATGGGCCGCATCATCGCCCGGCGCACGTCAGAACCGCGAGTCCAGGCGTGCAACGGTTCGCTACCGATTCGGCCATCAGATATGGGGCGGCCCCCGAGCCGTGTGTTCCTGGCGGACAAGACCGAGGGGCTCGGGGGCCGGGTGACTGCGGGGAATTCGCCAGCGCGCGCAGGACGCGAAGAGCCGTCAGCTCATTCCCCTGGCGCTGCTAGCTCGCAGCCACCTCACAAGTCCATAAGTCACTCAAAATTCCGGACCACCTCCTCTCCTGTGTACGAGCGACGCTACCCGCGCGCACAAGAGGCGACAACCGGATTACGGGCCATTCAGCGTTCAGCGATCGCACACGATCGCGGCGTCGACGAGTTCGGCGAACTCGGCCGCCAGCGGGCTTGGCGTCAGCGGCGTCCCGTCCAGGGTGTGCACCCGCGCGGCCAACGTGATGCTCGACACCAGCCAAACACCCTGTGCGGTATGCAGATCCGCTGGTCGCAGCAAGCGGTAGTCGCAGTCGTAACCCTTGCCACGGGCGACGTCGAACAGCGCCTGCTGCGTGGTGCCGCGCAGGATCGGGAACCACGGCGGTGGTGTGAACAACGCGATATCGCCCGCACCGGGCTCGGACTCCGCGGCGATCACGACCGTCGAGCGCGGACCCTCGAGGATGAATCCGTCGGTGCCGACGAAGATCACGTCGCCCGCGCCGCTGCGTTCGGCATGTCGCAACGCGGCCATGTTCACCGCGTACGACAGCGTCTTGGCACCGGCGAGCAGCCACGGCATCTCATCCGCGCCGTCGGAGGCGAGTCCGCGCGCCAGCGTCAGCGCGGCAAGGCCGTTACGGCGCACATCGGTCACTCGCGCGGGTAACGACCCGACCGTCGCGAACGCCGTCGGGGGCGAACCGCCTTCCCGTCCCCTGCTGTACACCAACCGCAGCACGCCCTCCTCGCCCGTCTGCGACGTCCATTGGGCCACGGCGGCGGACACCGCGGAGCGCCAGCGCGGCAGGTCGGGATCGGGCAGATCGATCATCCGCGCCGACTGGGTGAGCCGGGACAGGTGGGCTTCGAGCAGGCATGGCCGACCGTCGCGGATCAGCAGTGTCTCGAAGACGCCGTCGCCGCGCACTGCCGCGAGGTCGTCGGCGTGCAGCAGCGGCGCCGCGGCGTCGTGCAGTCGCCCGTCAAGGGTCACCACGACCCCGGGTTCGCCAGCCATGGGCCCACAGCGTAGCCGTGGGCCGTCGCGCGCCGAACGTAGAGTTGACCTGTGACAACTTCTGGACCCGCCGTCCCTGCTCCCGACACCGGACCCGATGCAGGCGCCGTATGGCATTACGGCGATCCGCTGGGTGAACAACGGGCCGCCGCCGACGCCGCCGTCGTGGTGGACCGCTCGAACCGCGCCGTGCTCACGCTCACGGGCGCTGACCGCAAGGCGTGGCTGCACAACCTCACCACCCAGCACGTCAGCGAGCTGGCCGACGGCGCGGTCACCGAGAATCTCAGCCTCGACGGGCAGGGCCGTGTCGAAGATCACTGGGTGCAGACCGAACTCGGCGACATCACCTATCTCGACACCGAACCGACGCGCGGCGAGCCGCTGCTGGGCTACCTGCGCAAGATGGTGTTCTGGTCCGACGTCGCCGTCGAAGCTGCCGATCTGGCGGTGTTGTCGCTGCTCGGCCCGCGATTGGGCGATGGTGGGGTGCTCGGCGCGCTGGGTGTCGATTCGCTTCCGGCGCAGCAGACGGCTGTCGCGCTCACCGAGGGCGGCTTTCTGCGTCGTCTCGGCGGTGACGGAGTCGAACTCGACCTGGTCGTCCCCCGTGACCAGGTGCAGCCGTGGCTGCGGCGGCTCACCGACGCCGGGGTCCGGCCCGCCGGGGTCTGGGCGTACGAGGCACACCGTGTCGCCGCGCTGCGGGCACGCCTGGGGGTGGACACCGATGAGCGCACGATCCCGCACGAGGTGGGCTGGATCGGCTCCGCCGTGCATTTGGACAAGGGCTGCTACCGCGGACAGGAGACGGTCGCGCGGGTGCACAACCTGGGTAAACCGCCCCGAATGCTGGTCCGGCTGCACCTCGACGGTTCCAGCGACCGACCGGCCACCGGCGACCCGGTGCTGGCCGGCGGCCGGACCGTCGGGCGTCTCGGCACCGTCGTCGACCACGTCGACGAGGGGCCGGTGGCGCTGGCGCTGCTCAAGCGCGGCCTGCCCGCGGACACCGAATTGACCGTCGACGGCGTGCCGGCCGTCATCGACGCGGACTCGCTTCCGCCACCCGACGTCGCAGGTGCCGGGCGGCGCGCGGTCGAGCAGCTGCGCGGCGGGGCGCGGCCGTGACGAGGCCCTGCCAGCGCCGCGAGGCCAAGCACGCTAAAGTGTTGGCAGGACGATAAAAAACAGATCAGATCGGAGCCGCCTACCAATTGGGCCGCTCCGTTATTGCGCGAGGGGGTCCCCCCATGGGCCGCGGCCGGGCGAAGGCAAAGCAGACCAAGGTTGCTCGTGAGCTTAAATACAGCTCACCACAGACCGACTTAAAGCGGCTTCAGCAAGAGCTGTCGGGCGCTTCCGAGAACGACCTGAACGGCACCGATCCGGTGGCCGACGAGTGGGTCGACGAGGACGACTGGCGTCGCTGACCCCTAAAAGCGCGGGTGCTGACCCACGAGTTCGGCTCGTGGGCCGTCCTTACCGCCCTTTTTGACCGTTCCCAGCGTCCAGCAGTTCAGGTGGCGCGCGGTCAGAATCGCCAGGGCGCGGTCGGTGTCTTCGGGCGCGACGATCGCGACCATGCCGACGCCCATGTTGAAGGTCCGCTCCATCTCGACGCGCTCGACCCGTCCGCGCTGCCCGATCATCGCGAACACCGGTGCCGGCGTCCACGTGCCACGGTCGATTTCGGCGACCAGACCGTGCGGGATCACGCGCTCGAGGTTGCCGGCCAACCCGCCGCCTGTGACATGGCAGAACGTGCGAACCTGGGTTTCGGCGGCCAGCGCCAGACAGTCCTTGGCATAGATCCGGGTCGGCTCCAGAAGCTCCTCGCCCAGAGTGCGGCCGAACTCTTCGACATGGCCTGCCAGGTTCATCCGGTCGATCTCGAGCAGCACCTTGCGCGCCAACGAGTATCCGTTTGAGTGCAAGCCCGTCGAGGCCATCGCGATCAGCACGTCGCCGGGCTTGACCCGGTCAGGGCCGAGCACGTCATCGGCCTCGACCACGCCCACCCCGGTCGCCGAGATGTCGTAATGGTCGGGCGCCATCAGACCGGGATGTTCGGCCGTCTCACCGCCGAGCAGTGCGCAACCGGCCTGCAGGCAGCCGTTGGCGATGCCTGCCACCAGTTCGCTGATCCGCTCGGGGACCGTGCGGCCCACCGCGATGTAGTCCTGTAGGAACAGCGGTTCGGCACCGCAGACGACCAGATCGTCGACGACCATCGCGACCAGGTCGATTCCGACGGTGTCGTGCTTGTCCATGGCCTGGGCCACCGCCAGCTTGGTGCCGACTCCGTCGGTGGAGGAGGCCAGCACCGGCTCCCGGTAGCCGCCGCGCAGCGCGAACAGTCCGGCAAAGCCGCCGATACCGCCGCGCACCTCGGGTCGGGTCGCTTTCTCGGCGAGCGGTTTGAGGAGTTCGACGGCGCGGTCACCGGCTTCGATGTCGACCCCGGCCGACGCGTAGGAGATGCCGGCAGGTTCGGCGCGTTCGGTCATCGCGGTAAAGGCTACCGGTGTTCGCCGCGCTGCGGTAACCGCCTACGGCCGTCCCCACTCCGGCCGAGATGCCGCGCGATCGCCCACGGTGTGCCAATCTGACCGCTCATGACAACAGTTCGCTGGTCGGCCTCTGCCCTGTGCGCGTCGGTGATGGTCGCCGTGGCGTTGTTCGGCCAGGCCGAAGCGGCCGCGACACCGTCGTCCGGCGTACAAGCCAGGACGCTCTCGGAGGCGACGGTCGACGGAATCGACTACGTCACCCGCGAGATCACCATCGCGCCCGGCGGCAGCACCGGCTGGCACTATCACGACGGCCGGGTGTACGGCGTGATCCGCGAGGGCACGCTCACCCACGACGCCGCGGCCAACTGCGCGCCCGACGGCGTCTATCCGCCGGGCGCACCGATCACGGAGGCCACCGGTCCTGGCAACGTGCACATCGGCCGCAACCTGGGCCCGGCGCCGTTGGTGATGTGGGTGCTCTACATCAAGCCCGCGGGCACACCGCTGTCGGTTGACATGCCCGATCCCGGTTGCGGGTTTGCCTGACGCCGAAACCGGCGATCCCGGCGAGGTGACTGACGACATCCGTTGCTTGGTGACCGGAGCGACCGGCTACATCGGTGGCCGGTTGGTGCCCGCGTTACTCGACCGCGGCCACACGGTACGTGCGCTGGCGCGCAACCCCGACAAACTCGACGCCGTGCCGTGGCGCGACCGGGTCGAGGTGGCGCGTGGGGACCTCGGGGACGTCGACTCGCTGCGAGAAGCGTTCGCCGGCAGCGACGTCGTCTACTACCTGGTGCATTCGATGGGCAGCTCGTCCGATTTCGTCGAGGAGGAGGCGCGCTCGGCCCGCAACGTCGTGGCCGCCGCCCGCGATGCGGGCGTCAAGCGACTGGTGTACCTGAGCGGACTGCACCCCGCGGGAGCCGACCTCTCCCCGCACCTACAGTCGCGGACCGACGTCGGCGAGATCCTGCTCGAGTCCGGAATCGAGACCGTCGTCTTGCAGGCCGGCATCGTGATCGGTGCGGGTTCGGCGTCGTTCGAGATGATCCGCCACCTGACCAACCGGCTGCCGCTGATGACCACTCCGAAGTGGGTGCACAACAAGATCCAGCCCATCGCGATCGACGATGCGTTGCATTATCTGGCGGAGGCCGCCACGGCGCCGGTGCCCACGTCGCGCACGTGGGACATCGGCGGGCCCGACGTCTTCGAGTACGGCGAAGCGATGCAGGTGTACGCCGACGTATCGGGACGGCGACGCCGCGTGATGGTCGTATTGCCTTGGCTCACACCGACAATCGCGAGCTGGTGGATCGGGTTGGTGACCCCGCTCCCCGGCGGGCTGGCGCGGCCGCTTGTGGAGTCGCTGGAGTGTGACGCGGTGATGGCCGACCACGACATCGACGACGTCATCGCGCCGCCCGACGGCGGTCTCACCGGTTACCGGGAGGCGGTGGCCAAAGCCCTGGAGAGGGGACCGCTACCGACCGATCCGCACTGGGCGCACGTGGGAACGTAGTCACGGGCGACGGTTGCGGACGGCAGCTACGGACGACGCAGCGCCGAGACGTTGTCGTTGCCGGGCTGCAGCGGGATACCGCTCTTGGCGGCGGTCGAAAGCATGTGTTCGATCACGTTCTTGCCCAACGCCGATTCGCCCGGCAACTCGATCGGGTACTTGCCGTCGAAGCACGCGCTGCACAACCGCGATGCGGGCTGCTCGGTGGCCGCGATCATGCCCTGCTTGGAGATGTAGCCGAGCGTGTCGGCGCCGATCGCGTGGCGCACCGCCTCGAGCATCTCGTTCTCGTCGTCGACGGCGTTGGCGATCAGCTCGGCCGGGGTGGCGAAATCGATGCCGTAGAAGCACGGCCACTTCACGGGCGGGGAAGCGATGCGCACGTGCACCTCGACCGCCCCCGCCTCCCGCAGCATCCGGATCAGGGCGCGCTGGGTGTTGCCGCGGACGATCGAATCGTCGACGACGATCAGGCGCCGCCCGCGGATCACTTCCTTGAGCGGGTTGAGCTTGAGCCGGATGCCGAGTTGGCGGATGGTCTGGGACGGCTGGATGAAGGTGCGTCCGACATAGGCGTTCTTCATCAGGCCTTGGCCGTACGGGATTCCGGACTCCTGCGCATAGCCCACCGCGGCGGGTGTGCCCGACTCCGGCACGCCGATCACCAGGTCGGCCTCGACCGGCATCTCCCTGGCCAGCCGGCGCCCGATGTCGACGCGCGTCGCGTGCACCGATCGCCCGGCCAGCGTGCTGTCGGGCCGCGCGAGATAGACGTATTCGAAGACGCAGCCCTTGGGCTCCGGGCTGGCGAACCGGGTGGATCGCACCCCGTCGGCGTCGATCGCCAGCAGCTCGCCCGGTTCGATGTCGCGGACGAAGGAGGCGCCGACGATATCGAGCGCCGCGGTCTCCGACGCGACGACCCAGCCGCGGTCCAACCGCCCCAGCGCCAGCGGCCGCACTCCGTACGGGTCGCGGGCCGCATACAGGGTGTTTTCGTCCATCCACGTCAGACAGAACGCGCCGCGCACCGTGGGCAGCAGTTCGAGGGCGGCCTGCTCGAGCGTCGAATCGGCCGCACCGTGGGCCAGCAGGGCGCCGACGATGTCGGAGTCGGTGGTCGCCACCGGAGCGCCCCTGGTGTCGAGCAGCCCGGCCTCACGGGCCCGGGCCGCCAGCTCGGCGGCGTTCACGAGGTTGCCGTTGTGTCCCAGGGCCACGCCGGTACCGGCCGAGGTGTTCCGGAACACCGGCTGGGCGTTCTCCCACGTCGTCGACCCGGTGGTCGAATAGCGACAGTGCCCGATCGCGACGTGGCCCTCCATCGCGGCCAGCGTCTGCTCGTCGAACACCTGGCTCACCAGGCCCAGATCCTTGAAGACCAGCACCTGCGAGCCGTCGGCGACGGCGATGCCCGCCGCCTCCTGCCCGCGGTGCTGTAGGGCGTACAAGCCGTAGTACGTGAGCTTGGCGACCTCTTCGCCCGGCGCCCAGACGCCGAATACGCCGCACTCTTCGCGGGGTTCGTTATCCGAATCCGTCTGCTCGCCGGTCACGATAGGGCTGCTCCGAGGGGAGGGTGGCTGATGCTACGAGTCTACGGGCATTCATGAACAGCTTCGCACCTGCGGGGCGTGTCGTGGGACACGTCCACGACGGCAGTCGATAGTCACCTTCCACGTCCGCGCCCACGCCTACCCCTGAACATCCGGGCCGACGACTGGTGGAAGAGACCGTGACCGCTTCTGCTTCGTGTACTTCGGGTCGGTCGGCACGTGTCCGGGGTGGACGCGAGCTTGCACCTCGACTCGGGCAGCGGCGACCAAGCGGCCATCTGGGTACTGCTGTACCGCGGGCTTGTCGTCTCCGTCGTCGCCACGGTGGTGTGGTCCGTGCTCGATCGACGCCGCCTGTTCGATTATCCCGAGGCCAACCGGACCGCGGCAGGGTGCAGGCCTGCTGGGGGTCTGGGTGCTGATCGGTTGCGTGGCGTTGAACTGGCAGGGGCTGGCAGTCGTATGGCGGCGGACCCGCCAAGCACGACGCGTGCGGTATCAACGCATAGACAGCGAGTTGGTCTTGGCGCCTGCGCTTTTCGACGACACAATGGGCACGCTCGAGTGCCCGACCCGGCCACACAAACGGTCGAGCGGCTCACCCGCTGTGCACCCGCGGCTTCAACTGGGTTCAGGACTATCGGTACTTCCGGTGACCGTCGCCGGTCAGAGTCGCAGTATCGGTAGCCAGTCGGCGATCTCACCTGCGCGTGAGCCCGACATGACCAGCGTGCCGTCTGCTACGGCGTCGGCCATGGTGGCCAGGCCGGTCGCCAACAGCAGCCACGTTCGCGGATCGGTTTCGACCACGTTGGGCGGGTTACCGCGCCGGTGCGACGGGCCTTCGATGCACTGCACCGCGACGAACGGCGGCACGCGAACCTCGACGCTGGAACCCGGTGCCGACGCCGCGAGCGTGCGCGCCGTCAACCGGACCGCCTCGCCAAGTTGGGTGCGCGACGGCGCCGCCTGCGAGTCATCGCGCAGCCAGTCGGCGAGCGCTTCCACGGCGGCGCGGGTCTTCGCCGGATCGGCTGTATGACGGGCGGCCATAACCTACTGTCTCAAAGTGTTTGTCGACCGTCACAAGCCGCCGTACAAGGTGGCCGGTGCGGTGCTGTTGATCGTCGCGACCGTTGCGGCGAGCCTGCTCTACCTCCAGTTCCGCGGCGACCTGAGCCGCAAGGCGCAGCTGACCGTGCTGTCGCCGCGCGCGGGTCTGGTGGTCGAACGGGGAGCCAAGGTGACCTACAACGGAGTTGAGATCGGCCGGGTCAGCGGAATCTCCCATGTCGACAATGCCGCAGGGACGCCGGCGGAGTTGTCGTTGAACGTCAATCCGCGCTATCTGGAACGTATTCCGGCGAACGTGACCGCCGAGATACGCGCCACCACCGTGTTCGGCAACAAGTACATCTCGCTGGAGTCTCCCGATGATGCTTCGGCACAACATATCTCGGCCGGGGCTGTGATCGAGGCATCCGCGGTGACGACCGAGTTCAACACCGTCTTCGAGACGGTCATCGCGCTGGCCGAGAAGGTCGACCCGATCAAGCTGAACCAGACGCTGGCGGCGACCGCCGAAGCGCTCAGCGGCCTCGGCGGCAGCGGTTTCGGAGACTCGCTGGTGAACGGCGGCCGGATTCTCGACGACCTCAACGCCCGGATGCCGGCCATCCGCACCGACACTCGCCTGCTGGCCGACCTCGCCGAGGTGTACGCCGATGCGTCGGGGGACCTGTGGGACGGATTGCGGGACGCCGCGACCTCCGCCCGCACGTTCAACGAGCACCGCACCGACATCGACACCGCGCTGATGGCGGCGCTCGGCTTCGCCGACGTGGCGGCCGACACCATCGAACGCGGTGGCCCCTATCTCGTGCGCGGCGCCGCAGACCTGGTGCCGACGGCCCAGCTGTTCGACCACCACAGCCCCGCAATCGTGTGCACCATCCGCAAGTACGCCGAAGTGCAGCCCAGAGTGGCGAAGACGTTGGGCGGGAACGGATATTCGCTGACAGGCGGCGGCGGCATCCTGGCCGGCGCAGGCAACCCGTACATCTACCCGGACAACCTGCCGCGGGTCAACGCGAGGGGCGGGCCGGAAGGCCGTCCGGGCTGCTGGCAGGACATCACCCGCGACCTGTATCCCACGCCGTACCTGGTGATGGACACCGGCGCCAGCATCGCCCCGTACAACCACCTCGAGCTCGGCCAGCCGATGTTCATCGAGTACGTGTGGGGACGCCAGATCGGCGAGCTGACCATCAATCCCTGAGTGCCTCAGTCGGGCAAACCGAACAGTTTCACCACGCCGTGGTCGCGCCCGGCGGTGTAACCGCCGTCGACCGCGATCGCCTGACCGGTGACGAATGATGCATCGGGTGAGACGAGAAACGCTGCGACCGAAGCGATCTCGTCGGGTCTACCGCGCCTCTGCAACGCATGCTCTTCGGTGATGGACTGCAGCGGGCCCTCCATACCCTCCAGTCCCATCACGCTTTCCAGCATCGGGGTGTCGATGAAACCGGGGCAGATGGCGTTGGCGCGGATACCGCTGGGGCCGTAGTCGAGTGCGACGTTCTTGGTCAGGATCACGACACCCCCTTTGGCGGCGTTGTAGCTGCTGCCACCTGCCGTGCCCTCCAACCCTTCGACGCTGGCCAGCGTGACGATCGCTCCGCGCTCACCGTCTACCCGCGGTTGTTCGATCATCTTCGCCAGGGCGGCCTTGACCACCAGGAACGTCCCGGTGAGGTTGACCGCGATGACGCGGTCCCACTCGGTGCGGTCGAGCAGGTGTACCGGCCCGCCGCCTGCCACCCCCGCGGCGTGCACGACACCGTCGAGGCGACCACTCACCGCGGCGAAGACGGAGGCGACCGCGGTCTCATCGGTGACGTCGGCGATGACGAACTCGAAACCGTCGCCCGGGTTCTCACGTGGCTCGACCACGTCCGCGCCGATCACGGTGCCGCCCTCGGCGAGCAGGCGCCTCGCGGTGGCCAGACCGATACCCGATGCCGCACCGGTCACGACGAAGGTGCGGCGACGGGCTCGCCCTGCTGTGCTCATGACCGTGACTCTATGCGCCGCTGCACGGCCAGCGCCGCCAATGCCCCGGCTTCGTTGGCGGCCAGATGGGCCAGCATCGGCGCCACGACGCTGCCCGACCGCGCATGCAACCACCCGAAGAACCAGCCCGCGACGCCGGTGAACAGGACGGTGCCCAGCACCGGGTTGCGCGTGATGCGGGCGTCCATGATGTGCCAGAGACCGAACGCCGCCGCCTGCAGTAGGCGCCCGCCGGCAGGCCGGAACGCGGTCTCGGCGGTGTTGCCCAGCGTGGCTCGGTAGGCTACCTCCTCGGGCCAGACTGTGCCGATCGGGATCTCGAGCGCCATCCACCGCACGGGATGGCCGGGCAGTTCTCGGGCGGCCATTGCGCGCCGCACCGACGGGATCGCGGTGCCGACGGTGACTCCCAACGCGATCGGCGCGGCGGCGGCCAATCCGTAGCGCAGGCCCGACCACAGCGCCGGTGGGCGCAACCCGAGCGGAGGACGCGCGAGCGCGTAGACGCCTGCGCCCAACGCGGCATTCCACATCGGGTGGAACCGCACCCGAGGCGCGATGAAGCTCCATCCCACCAGCGCGATCGCAACGGCAACAGCCCGAAACCTTCCCGCTCCCATCAGTATTCGGGCCCATCTTCGGATTCGGTCTTGCTCAGGGCGGTGCGGATCCGTTCGGTGTCCTCGGGAGTCCACCCTGGCGGCGGCGCAACCGCGGCCCACCCGTCGAGCACCAGATCACCGTAGTTGTGGCCGTGGCCCCCGGGCACCGAACTCGCATTCGTCATATCGGCGGCGACCTGTCCGAAGGTGACGATCGGATACCACCGCATCGATGCGGTGCGGTCGATGCCGGGCGGTTCGCGCAACCAGTCCGGCCGGGTGAACAGAAGGTCGGTCGACCACCACACGATCGGATCGGAGGGGTGCTGCAGGAACAACACGCGCGTGCCCTCCCACGGCGTGGCGGCCACCTTCGCGATCTGCGCGGGATCGGTGGCCTGCGAGAAGCGCACGGTGCGGCCGTTGTCGTAGCGAGGCTCGACTTCGGGGGTGCGGGGATCACGCCGCGCGGTGATCGCGCTCCACAGCGGGCTCGCGTTCGGCGGGCCCACCCACAGCACCGACGAGAAGCCCATCCGTGAGATGTCGGGCAGCCAGTCGAACGCGCCCTGGCCGGCCATCGAACCGAGGCTCTCCCCGTAGAGCACGAGCTTGGGTCGCCGGTCCTGCGGAAGTTGTTCCCAGCGTTGATGAATGGCGTCGATCATCATGCGCCCGGAGTTCATCGACTTCTGCTGGTCGCCGAGGAAGGAGATCCAGCTCGGCAGGAAGGAGTACTGCGAACCCACCAGAGCGGTGTCGCCGTTGTACATCATTTCCAGCGATCGCGCCGCCACGGGGTTGATCCAGCCGGTACCGGTGGTGGGGACGATCACCAGCAGCTCGCGTTCGAACGCGCCCGTGCGCTCGAGCTCGCTGAGCAACACCGCCATCCGCTGCTCGTCGGTGTCGGCGGTCTGCAGGCCGACATACACGCGGATGGGCTCCTTGGCGGGTGTGCCGTTCAGCTCGGTGAGCTCCTCGGCGTCCGGCCCTGTCGCCACGAAGTTGCGGCCCTGATACCCCAGGGTGTCCCAGGCCGCGAATGACTCTGGGCTGCCCGACTTCTCGGGTTCGAGCGGTTGCACGACGCCAGCCCTGGTCGTGGTGTTCTGCGGCTGGAACACGCGGTTGGCGCCGGCGAGGAATCCGCGAACCAGCACACCGTTGATCAGCATGATGGCGAGCACCACGACGATCGCGGTGCCGATGAACAACGCCACTTCGTCGTGTAGGCGCCACCGGCGGATGAAGAAGCGGGCCATCGTCTTGATCACGTCGAGCAGCACGCGGGTGGTGGCCACACACGCCGCGCCGACGAGCGCCGCGAGCACCAGCGTGCGCAGATATCCGAAGGTCGTGGGGCCTTCCATGCCCATCACCGCCGACACCTGCCGCTGCCATGCGGCGGCCGGGATGACCATGAGGATGCTGGCCCCGAGCGCCAGCACGACCGTGGCACTCTTGGCCACCCAAAGCACCCGCTTCGGCGGGGGCCACCAGCTGGCGCGTCGTAACACGAACCGGCGCAGCATCTTTGCGATGAAGACGCCGATGCCGTAGCCGATGGCGGCGTTGATGCCCCCGATCAGGCCCGCGAACAGCCAGTCCCGGGGTAACAGTGAAGGGGTCAGCGAGAGGCAGAAGAACAGTGCGCTGAACGCGATTCCGACGAAGTCGAGGCGGAGCAGGCGCCACGCCCAGACGTATATGGGGTGTTGTTGTCGGGTGGTCTCACTCACCCGAACAACCTGGGCAGCACGCTCTCCGACGTGCTGCGCAGGTCCTCCAGAGTGACGGTGAACAAGCCCTGGACCTCGATCACCTCGCTGGCCTGGTCCACCACACCGATGCGCGTGGCCGGCAGTCCGCGAGCCTCGCACATCGCGCGGAAGCGGCTCTCCTCGGTGCGCGGCACTGCGACGAGGACGCGTCCCGCCGATTCGGAGAACAACGCGACGAATGGGTCTGCGCTCTCGGGAAGCACGATGCGGCAACCGGCTTCGCCGCGGAGCGCGGACTCGACGACGGCCTGGATCAGGCCGCCCTCGGACAGGTCGTGCGCCGCGGAGACCAGGCCGTCGCGCGACGCGGCCGTAAGCACCTCGGCGAGCAGTTTCTCGCGCGCGAGGTCCACCCTCGGCGGCAGCCCGCCCAGGTGATCGGCGGTGACCTGCGCCCAGATCGACCCGTCGAACTCGTCGCGGGTGTCGCCCAGGAGCATCAACGTCTCGCCGGGTTCATCGCCGAAGCCGGTCGGAATGCGACGTTTGACGTCGTCGATCACCCCGAGCACACCGACCACCGGGGTGGGCAGGACCGCGGTGGTGCCGGTCTGGTTGTAGAAGCTCACGTTGCCGCCGGTCACCGGAATCCCCAGCGCCGCAGCGCCGTCGGCCAACCCGCGCACGGCCTGGCTGAACTGCCACATGACGCCGGGATCCTCCGGTGAGCCGAAGTTCAGGCAGTTGGTCACCGCGACCGGTGTCGCGCCGGTGACCGCGACGTTGCGGTAGGCCTCGGCCAGCGCCAGCTGCGCGCCGGTGTAGGGGTCGAGCGCGGTGTAGCGACCCGACGCGTCGGTCGAGATCGCGATGCCGCGGCCCGTGGTCTCGTCGACACGCAGCAGGCCGCCGTCGGCGTCTTCGGCCAGCACGGTGTTGCCCCGCACGTAGCGGTCGTACTGCTCGGTGATGAACGCGCGGCTGCACAGGTGTGGACTGCCAACCAGCGCAAGCAGAGTCGCCTTGAGCTCCTCACCCGTCGACGGCCGCGGCAGCTTGGCGGTGGTGTCGGCGTTGAGCGCGTCCTGTGCTTCGGGCCGCTGCACCGGCCGCTCGTAGACCGGGCCCTCGTGCGCGACGGTGCGCGGCGGTACGTCGACGACAGTCTCGCCGTGCCAGGTGATCTGCAGGCGATCGCCGTCGGTGACCTCGCCGATAACCGTGGCCAGCACCTCCCACTTGCGGCAGACGGCCATGAACTTCTCGACGTTCTCGGGCGTGACGACAGCGCACATGCGCTCCTGTGACTCGCTCGACAGGATCTCGGCGGGCGTCATGTTCGCCGCGCGCAAGGGCACCGCATCCAGCTCGATGCGCATACCACCGTCGCCGGCCGATGCGAGTTCAGATGTGGCGCAGGAGAGTCCGGCTCCACCGAGGTCCTGGATGCCGACCACGAGACCGCCTGCGTACAGCTCGAGACAGCACTCGATGAGCACCTTCTCCATGAACGGGTCGCCCACCTGGACACTGGGCAGCTTCTTGCGTCCCGCAGCACCGCTCTCGTCGCCGCCGAACGTCTCTGACGCCAGCACGCTCACACCGCCGATGCCGTCGAGGCCGGTGCGGGCACCGAACAGGATGATCTTGTTGCCGGTGCCGGACGCGAACGCCAGGTGCAGGTCCTCCTTGCGCAGCACCCCCACACACAGCGCGTTGACCAACGGGTTGCCGCCGTAGGACGCGTCGAACACGGTCTCGCCGCCGATGTTGGGCAGTCCCAACGAGTTGCCGTAGCCGCCGATTCCGCGTACCACCCCGTCGACGACGCGGCGGGTGTCGGGTGCGTCGGGCGCACCGAAGCGCAACTGGTCCATCACCGCGACCGGGCGCGCGCCCATGGCCATGATGTCGCGGACGATGCCGCCGACGCCGGTGGCGGCGCCCTGGTAGGGCTCGATGTAGGACGGGTGGTTGTGTGACTCGACCTTGAAGGTGGCGGCCCAGCCGTCACCGATGTCGACGACGCCGGCGTTCTCGCCGATGCCGGCCAGCATTGTCTTGCGCATGTCGTCGGTGGTGGTCTCGCCGAAGTAGCGCAGGTGCACCTTCGACGACTTGTACGAACAGTGTTCGCTCCACATCACCGAATACATCGCCAGTTCGGCGTCGGTCGGCCTGCGGCCCAGGATTTCGCGGATCCGCTGATACTCGTCGTCTTTGAGGCCGAGTTCGCGGAAGGGCTGGGGATGGTCGGGGGTGGCGGCGGCTCTGTCGACGGTGTCTACAGTGTTCAAGGCATGGGTTAGCTCCGACGTCACGAGGCCATTCTAGGTTGTCCGCCGTCTCAGGCACCCGACACGCGCTCAGCCCCAGATCCGAGCGAGCGCGTCGGCGAGAGCGCTCGGGTCTTGCGTGTCGCTGTTGCAGCTCACCGCCACCGACGTACGCCGGTCGCGATCGATCCGGAAATCGGTGACGAAGCCGCCCCAGGCCCCGTCGTGGCCGAGCGCGCCGTCGGCGTACTCGTAGATGCCGGCACCGTACCGGTCGCCGTCCCCGGTCTCGACCGCCCCGGCGAGCTGGGCGTCGAGCAACGTCCGGCCGCCGACTTCGCCGGTGCGGTAGTTGTCCGCCCAGCGCACCAGCTGGCTCGGCGCGGTCTGGATCGAACCATCTCCGACCTGCTGCCATGCGGTGCGCGCTGGCGTGAATTCG
The DNA here is from genome assembly GCF_001499925.1 of Mycobacterium lehmannii. Taxonomy (NCBI): domain Bacteria; kingdom Bacillati; phylum Actinomycetota; class Actinomycetes; order Mycobacteriales; family Mycobacteriaceae; genus Mycobacterium; species Mycobacterium lehmannii. The sequence continues at coordinate 61,602 of NZ_LQIR01000011.1, read as the reverse complement.
CCGTCGGCGCCCGTATAAGGGACCGCGGCGCCGGGGACCGGAGCGGCGGGGTCGAGGACCATGTCCAGCTCGAGCGGCCAGAAGATCCGCGCCGACAGAAATGCCGAGAGCGGTTGCCGCGCCGTCCGTTCGACGATTTCGGCCAGCAGCACGTAGTTCGAGTTCGAGTACTCGAACGCCGTGCCGGGCTCGAAATCGAGTTCGGTCACGGCCCCCAGTGCCTTCAGAGCGTCGGCGTTTGTGGTGCGGTCGGTCAATGTGAAACCGGCGTCTTCGAGCAGCCCCATGTAATCGGGGATCCCGCTGGTCTGATGCATCAGCTGCCCGATGGTGACGCCGGCGGCCCACGGCGGTAGTCCCGCCACGTGTGTCGCCAAGGTGTCGTCGAGCGCGAGCTGGTGCCGGTCCACCAGCAGGAGGACGGCGGTCGCTGTGAACTGTTTGGAGACCGAGGCGATGTCGAACGCGGTGTCAGTGGTCAGCTCGGCGCCGGTGGCGATGTCCGCGACACCCCGGGCTCCGACCCAGACCACGGCGCCCTCGACCCCAACCGCCGCGGAGCAACCCGGAGCGCCGTCTTCAAGACCGTCGACCAGCACTCCCTGGCTGCGGGCGGGGCGATCGTCGGATTCGACCGCTGTCTCGGCGAGGGGTGCGGTCGCTTCGGCTGCACAGGCGCTCATCAGCAGCGCGGCCGCGAGAGCCGCCGTCGCCGCACGGACCGGTCGCGTCACAGGATCGACGTTAAGGGGCACGCCTGGTTTACACCCGAAAAACGTTCAGCGGCCCGCGTACCGCACGTGCGATCAGGGGTGGTCGGCCGAGCCGATGCAGAACTGGTTACCGTCCGGATCGGCCAGCACCACCCATCCGAAATCACCCATGCTGTGCCGCCCGAGTTCGGTGGCCCCGAGGTCGACGAGCCGCTTGACCTCCGGCTCGATGTCGTCGGCGCCGAGGTCGAGATGGAGACGATTCTTACCCGGGGTGGGATCGTCGACCTTCTGGAAGCCGAGGCCGGTGGCGCTGCCCGGCTGCGAGACCGTCACGAAAAAGCCTGGCGCCATTGGGTTGACCTCGCCGCCCAGCGCACGGGCCCACCACTCGGCGAGCCGGTCGGGGTCGGTGCTGTCGAAGGTGACGTTGAACACGGCGAGCGTCATAACGCCGAGACTAAATCACCGCGGTGACAGAAATGCCGTCAACGCCGCGGCATAGGCGGTGACGTCGCCGGCGCCCATCACCTCCCGAGCGGAATGCATAGCCAGCTGCGGAGCACCGACGTCGACGGTCGGGATGCCGGTGCGCGCCGCGGTCATCGGCCCGACCGTCGACCCGCACGGCAGGTCGGCCCGGTGTTCGTAGCGCTGCAGCGGCACCCCGGCTTGCGCGCACGCCAGCGCGAACGCCGCGGCGGTGCGCCCGTCGGTGGCGTACCGCAGGTTCGGCTGCACCTTGAGCACCGGTCCCGCATTGACCTCGATCAGGTGTCCCGGTTCGTGACGCTCCGGGTAGTTCGGGTGCGTGGCATGCGCCATGTCGCCGGACGCCACCATCGAGCCGGGCAGGCGCCGCAGGAAGTCCTCGCGCCCGCCGCCCGCGCTGAGCGTGATCCGCTCGAGCACGGTCAGCAGCAGGTCGGACTGGGCGCCGTGGTCGGACTGCGAGCCGACCTCCTCGTGGTCGAAGAGCACCAGCACCGGCGAATATCCGTTCGGCTCGGCCGCGAGGAACGCCTCCAGCCCCGCGTAGCAGGTCGCCTGGTTGTCCAGCCGGGGGGCGCTCACCAGGTCGCGGTCGGCGCCGACGAGCCGCGACGGGGCCAGGTCGTGGGTCATCAGGTCGGCGCCCAGCACGTCGTCGGCCGCCACCTCGGCATGCTCGGCCACGTGATCGAGGAAGGACCGTGGTCCCTTCTGGCCGGCAGGGTCCGCGCCCCATACCGCGTTGACGTGGCGCTGCGGGTTCAGCTCGACGGCCTTGCGGTCCTCGGCGAGGTGGATCGCCAGCTGCGGCACCCGCAGGATCGGCTCGTCGATCCGGATGAGCCGGTGCACCAGTCCACTGCTGGTGCGCACCGACAGCCGGCCGCTGATCCCCAGATCGCGGTCGAGCCACGAATTCAGCCACGCGCCGCCGTACGGCTGCAGCGCGACCACCCGCCAACCGGCGACGAACCGGTCAGGGTGCTGTTTGACCCGAAGGTTGGGGCTGTCGGTGTGGGCGCCGACGATCCGAAACGGGGCGTTGCGGCTGCCGCCGTCGGACCGCCAGGCGATCAGCGATCCGGCCCGCACGACGAAGAAGTCGCCGTGGGTGGGCCAGGCGTCGGCTTCGGACAGTTCGCGAAAGCCAGCCTCGCGCAGGCGCGACGCAGCCGTCTCGCAGACGTGGTACGGCGACGGCGACGCGTCGATGAACTCGCAGAGGCTCTGGGGGCTAGCTGCCATTCCTTCATCTTTACCGGTGAATCAAGATCAATGACGCTAGGGTCCTGATGTGCCCGAGATCCAGCCACAACCGGTGCTCGAACCGTTGACGCCTGCCGCCGTCTTCCTGGTGGCGACCATCGTCGACGGCGGGGAGGCGACCGTGCACGACACGTTGCCCGACGTCTCGGGGCTGGTGCGGGCCATAGGTTTCCGCGAGCCGGCAAAGCGGCTATCGGCGATCACGTCGATCGGGTCCGACGCCTGGGACCGGTTGTTCACCGGTCCTCGGCCGGCCGAACTCCACCCCTTCGTCGAAATCCGCGGCGACCGCCACCACGCCCCGTCGACCGAGGGCGACGTGTTGTTCCATATCCGGGCGGAGTCCATGGACGTCTGCTTCGAACTGGCCACCAAGTTGGTCGAGGCGATGGACGGTGCGCTCACCATCGTCGACGAGACCCATGGCTTCAAGTTCTTCGACAACCGCGACCTGATGGGTTTCGTCGACGGCACCGAGAACCCCGACGGTCCGCTCGCGCGCTCGGCCACCCGGATCGGCGACGAGGACCCCGATTTCGCGGGCGGCTGTTACGTGCACGTGCAGAAGTACGTGCACGACATGGCCGCGTGGAACGCGCTGTCGGTGGAGGAGCAGGAGCGGGTGATCGGGCGCACGAAGCTCGACGACATCGAACTCGACGACGAGATCAAGCCAGCCAATTCGCATGTCGCGCTCAACGTGATCACCGACGACGACGGCAACGAACTGAAGATCGTGCGACACAATATGCCGTTCGGCGAGATCGGTAAGGGCGAGTTCGGCACCTACTACATCGGGTATTCGCGGACGCCGGCCGTCACCGAGCAGATGCTCGACAACATGTTCCTCGGCGACCCGCCCGGCAACACCGATCGCATCCTGGACTTCTCGACCGCGTTGACGGGCGGCTTGTTCTTCACCCCGACCCTCGACTTCCTCGACGATCCTCCCCCACTGCCCAATTCGGTCGGCGCCGGTCAGGACGAACCGGCGCCGCCCGTGGCCACCTCCGCCGAATACGAGGGCTCGCTGGCCATCGGCAGCCTGAAAGGAACCCGCTGATGAACAACCTGTACCGCGACCTGGCGCCAATCACCGAAGAGGCCTGGGCCGAGATCGAGCTCGAGGCGACACGAACGTTCAAGCGCCACATCGCCGGTCGTCGCGTGGTGGACGTCAGCGAACCGGGCGGGCCCGTCAAGGCCGCGATCAGCACCGGCCACCTGCGCGACGTGCCGCCTCCGGGCGACGGCGTGGTCGCGCACCTGCGGGAGGCCAAACCGCTGGTGCGGCTGCGCGTGCCGTTCACGGTGTCGCGCACCGCGATCGACGATGTCGAGCGGGGTTCGCAGGACTCGGACTGGGATCCGGTCAAGGACGCCGCCATGAAACTGGCGTTCGCCGAGGACCGGGCGATCTTCGAGGGCTATGAGGCGGCGTCGATCGAAGGCATCCGGGCGTGCAGTTCCAACACCGCGCTCGCGCTGCCCGACGACGAGCGCGATATCCCCGACGTCATCTCCCAGGCGCTTTCCGAGCTGCGGCTCTCCGGCGTGGACGGGCCGTATTCGGTACTGCTCTCGGCGGAGGTGTACACCAAGGTCAGCGAAACCACGCAGCACGGCTATCCGATCCGCGAGCACCTCAACCGGCTGGTCGACGGCGAGATCATCTGGGCGCCGGCCATCGACGGTGCGTTCGTGTTGTCAACGCGCGGGGGTGATTTCGATCTCCAGCTGGGCACCGACGTGTCGATCGGCTACCTGTCGCACGACGCGGGAACCGTGCAGTTGTATCTGGAGGAGACGCTGACGTTCCTGTGCTACACCGCCGAGGCCTCGGTGGCCCTGACCCCGTGACCTTCAGCGCCCTACGCGCTGAGGACGCCGTCGAGTGCGCTGTAGAAAAGGCCCAGCCCGTCGTCGGACGGTCCGGTCAGCGCCTCGGTGGCGTGTTCGGGATGCGGCATCAGACCCACGACGCGTCCGTTGGCCGAGCTGATGCCTGCGATGTTGCGCTGTGAGCCGTTGGGGTTTTCGCGGTACCGGAACACCACGCGGCCTTCGCCCTCGAGCTCGTCGAGCACCTTGTCGCTGGCCACGTACCGGCCCTCGCCGGACTTCAGCGGAATCAGCACGTCGGCGCCGGCCTCGTACCGCGATGTCCACGCCGAGGAGTTCGACGCCACTTCCAACCAGATGTCGCGGCAGACGAAGTGCAGCCCGACGTTGCGGGTCAACGCGCCCGGCAACAGGCCGGACTCGCACAGCACCTGAAAACCGTTGCAGATCCCCAGAACCGGCATGCCGCCATCGGCGGCCCGGATGACCTCGCCCATCACCGGTGCGAACTTCGCGATCGCTCCGGCGCGCAGATAGTCCCCGTAGGAGAACCCGCCGGGCACCACCACGGCGTCAACGCCCTTCAAATCGGCGTCGGCGTGCCACAGCGAAACGGGCTCTGCGCCTGCCAACCGAACGGCGCGTGCGGCGTCGACGTCGTCGAGGGTGCCCGGAAATGTGATGACGCCCACACGTGCCGTCACGATTGCTCCCTGCTGACCGACCAGTCCTCGATCACGGTGTTCGCCAGCAGCGATTCCGCGATCTCGGCCAGGGTGCCGTCGTCGATACTGTCGTCGACCTCGAGCTCAAAACGCTTGCCCTGCCGAACATCTGAGACGCCGTTGAAGCCCAGACGGCCCAATGCGCCGACGATCGCCTGCCCCTGCGGGTCGAGGATCTCGGCCTTGGGCATCACGTGCACCACCACCCTTGCCACGCGTCAACTGTACCGGCGGTTCCGCCGCGCGCGACTCACCGGCACGAACCGAGATACGCCTCGCACAACGGGGCGGCCAGCGCGTCGAGCACTTGCGCGTCGGGCACCGGTGGCCATGGCACCTGCAGGGGCAACGTCGACCACAGTGCGAGTTCGACGAGGCTGCCGCTGGTGGGATGGGCCAGCAGGTACTGGTGCACCACCTTCTGCCCCGAGACGCTGATCACCGCGGCGAGCCGCTCAGGATCGGCGGTGGTGATCGACGGCGACACCAGAGGCGCCGTCAACTGGCAGGTCCGCAGCCGCAACTGCGCCGAGCCGAGCACCGAGCGGGTGAGGGGTCCGTTGTGCGCGACGTCCCCGCGCCAGTGCAGCACCTGCGCCCGCAACTGCCACTGACCAGCGGGATTGGTCACTTGCGCCCTGGCAGCCACGACGTAGTCGCGCGGGTCGGCAGGCACGGGCGGGCTGGCGCAGAGTTCCTCGAACAGAAATCGCGGCGCGGGCGCGGTGACCGCCAGCCCGGCCAGCCCCGGCCACCGGTACACCGAGGCCAGCGGCAGCGCGCTGGGGACGGGCCATGCCACATCCGGGATCGCATCGCAGATCGGCGGGCACACGCCGGGGACCGCCCGCGCGGGTGGACCGGGCACAGGGGCGACCGTCAACGCCACGCCGAACGCGGCGAGGGCCACTGCAAGCAGCAATCGCACGACTCAACTACCCCCTGAACACGGCCGGCGCCGCCACAATATAGGCATGCAATTGACCCACTTCGGACATTCATGCTTACTGGCCAATTTCAAGAGCGATTCCGGCGACGAAGCGACGATCCTGTTCGACCCCGGCGTCTTTTCGCACGGATTCGAGGGCATCACCGGCCTGTCGGCGATCCTGGTCACCCATCAGCATCCCGACCACGCCGACACCGAGCGGCTGCCGGCCCTGCTCGACGCCAACCCGCAGGCCGCCTTGTACGCCGATCCGCAGACCGCCGCGCAACTCGGCGACCCCTGGCGCGCGGTCAACGTCGGCGACGTCCTTTCCATCGACCACCTGACCGTGCGGGGCGTCGGCGGCAAGCACGCGGTGATCCACCCGGAGTTGCCGGTCATCGACAACATCTCCTACCTCGTCGACGACGGGACCCATCGCGCCCGGCTCATGCATCCCGGTGACGCCTTGTACGCGCCAGGCGAACCGGTCGACGTGCTCGCCACCCCCGCGGCCGCGCCGTGGATGAAGATCTCCGAAGCGGTCGATTACCTGCGCGAGGTGGCGCCGACGCATGCGGTGCCCATCCATCAGGGCATCATCGATCCGAGCGCCCGCGGGATCTTCTACAGCCGGCTCACCGAGATGACCGACACCGATTTCCAGGTGCTCGAACCCGAGGACGGCACGCAATTCTGATTCGCGGTTCTTCGAAGTCAGGCCGTGTCACGTGCGGCCGCGCGGCCGGCCGCGCGCCCGGAGAACACACAGCCGCCGAGAAACGTGCCCTCCAGCGACCGATAACCGTGCACCCCGCCACCGCCGAAGCCCGCCGCCTCTCCGGCGGCGAACAGGCCGTCGAACACGTTGCCGTCGGGCTTGAGCACGCGCGCGTCGAGATCGGTTTCCAATCCGCCCAACGACTTTCGCGTAAGGATGTGCAACTTCACCGCGATCAGCGGCCCCGCCTTGGGATCGGTCAACCGGTGCGGTGCCACGACGCGGCTGACGCGGTCGCCGAGGTAGTTGCGTGCCACGCGGATCGAGGCGATCTGCGTGTCCTTGGTGAACTTGTTGGCCACCTCGCGGTCGCGGGCGGTGACCTCGGCCTCGACGGTCGCGTAGTCCAGCGGCAGCACATCGGGGACGTCGTTCATCGCCGACACCAGGCCGCGCAGCGAGTCGGCGCTGACGAAGTCGACGCCACGGTCGACGAACGCCTGCACCGGCGCGGGCGCCCCGGCACGGACCCGCGCCAACACGTCGCGGATGCTGCGGCCGGTGAGGTCGGGGTTCTGTTCCTGACCCGACAGCGCGAACTCCTTGGCGATGATGCGGGCGTTGAGGATGAACCAGGTGTAGTCCTGGCCGGTCTGCGCGATGTGTTCGAGCGTGCCGAGCGTGTCGAAGCCGGGATACAACGGCGACGGCAGCCGGTTGCCGTTGGCGTCCAACCACAGTGACGACGGCCCGGGCAGGATACGGATCCCGTGCAGCGGCCAGATCGGGTCGTAGTTGGTGATGCCCTCGGTGTAGTGCCACATGCGGTCGCTGTTGATCACCCGCGCCCCGGCCGCCCTGGTGATCCCGATCATGCGCCCGTCGACGTGTGCGGGCACACCGGACAGCAGTTGTTCGGGTACGCGGCCCATCCGCTTGGGCCAGTTCTGCCGCACCAGGTCGTGGTTGCCGCCGATACCGCCGCTGGCGACGATCACCGCTTGGGCACGAAATTCGAACTGTCCGACCGGTTCTCGGGAGCTGGCCACGCCGCGGGGCGCGTCGGAGGGTTCGAGCACCGTTCCGCGAACGCCGACGACGGCACCGTGGGAGACGATGAGCTCGTCGACTTTGTGCCGGTGCGCGTACCGGACCCGCGCGGTCAGCCGACGAGCGAAGATGTCGACGATCGCGGGGCCGGTGCCCCAGGTGATGTGGAATCGCGGCACCGAGTTGCCGTGTCCGCGCGCGTCATATCCGCCGCGCTCGGCCCACCCGACGAGCGGGAACGTCTGCAGGCCGCGCTCGCGAAGCCAGCCGCGTTTCTCGCCGGCGGCGAAATCGACGTAGGCGTGCGCCCATTGGCGCGGCCAGTGGTCCTCCGGCCGGTCGAAGCCCGCCGAGCCGAGCCAGTCTTGAAGCGCCAGTTCGTGGCTGTCGCGGATACCCAGCCGCCGCTGCTCCGGGCTGTCGACGAAGAACAGCCCCCCGAACGACCAGTACGCCTGGCCGCCGATGTTGTTGGCGTTCTCCTGGTCGACGATCAGTACGCGGCGGCCACGCTCGACCAACTCGCAGGCCGCCACCAGACCCGCCAGCCCGGCTCCGACGACGATGACGTCAGCATCTGCCATGGCCGCCACGTTAGCGGGCGGGTGCTAAGCGGCGGCAGTCATTGCGGCGTCCGGACGCCACTTGTAAACATCGGGCGCGCATCGGTGCATGAGTGCGAGGTCGACGGCGTCGAGCATCGCGTGTCTGATGCCCGGCCTGCGCAAGTGCCGGGCGGTGACGGCGACTCGAACGATTCCGCCTCGCCGGGCCGTCCGCTCGGCCGACAGCACCAGCGTGCGGCACCACCATGGTTCGCGCAGGAAGCCTTCACCGATACCGAGCACGCGCGACCGCACGGCCGTCCCGCGGACCAGGTCGGCGATGTCGGTCAGCCCGGCGAGAAGTCGAAATCCCTTGCGCAGCAGCATTAGTGCGGTGCCATCGGATACGGTCCATCCCGGCGCCGCGAACAGCCGGGTACGCAAATCCATGTGCTCCATCACGCGGTCGGCGGCCATCAGCCGCAGGCCGGCCTCGTGTGCGGGCAGCGTCGCGAACTCGCCGCGGCGCTTCTTGGTTGCGGCCTCGTCGAAGCCGTGCAACACGATGGCGTCACCGGAGTCCCCCCGGGCGGCGAGCCAGTCGACCGTGGCGGCGTCCTCTTCAAGCCGGTAGCCGCCCTTGATCCTGGGCGCCACCAGCAACGAGACCGGCACGCCCCGGGCGTCCAGTTGGGCGCAGAAGTCCGCGACGTCGGGGATCGTACGATCGCTGATACCGGAGAGGGAGACGATCAGCTGTCCTGCCATGCCGCCAATGTGGCAACCTCAGGTGTCGCAACGGTTTACCACACGCTGACGGCAGGTGACCATCGGGCGCTATCGCGGCAGGACATCCTCGATCGCCGTGATGACCTCGGGGGCGTCGGGTTCGGTGCGCGGCCGGAACCGCTTGACGACCGTTCCGCCCGGCGCCAGCAGAAACTTCTCGAAGTTCCACTGGATGTCGCCGGCCTCACCGCTGTCGTCGGGCGTCTTCGTCAGCTCGGCGTACAGCGGGTGCCGGTCGGCGCCGTTGACGTCGGTCTTGGCCAGCAAGGGGAACGTCACGCCGTACGTCGTCGAGCAGAACTGCTGAATTTCCTCGGCCGAACCGGGCTCCTGGCCCATGAACTGGTTGCACGGCACGCCGATCACGGTCAGCCCGCGGTCGCGGTAGTCCTTGGCCAACTGTTCGAGCGCGGTGTACTGCGGAGTCAGACCGCATTTGGAGGCGACGTTGACCACCAGCGCGGCGCCGTCGGCCAATTCGCCGAGCGTGGTGTCGCGGCCGTCGAGGGTGGTCACAGCGATATCGGTCAGCGGTGTCTGGGGCATGCCCGCACGTTACCCGGTCTCGAACAGCATGCCCGCGACCCGGTGCACGGTCGCTATCGGATCACCCTCGGCGTCGATCGCCTTGTTGAGCCACAACAGCGAAAAGCCGTGCACCAGTGACCAGGCCGCGAGCGCCGCCGCCGCAGGGTCCTCTGCGGCGCGCGGATCGTCGAGAGTGCCGACACCCTGCCTCAGTTGCGCACCCGCCGCGTCCCGGGCCGATTTCAACTCCGCGTCGCCCGGGTCGACGAGCGAGCGGTCGAACATCACCGCGTAGTGCCCGGGATGGTCGAGTGCGAACTGCACGTACGCCAGTGCGGCATCGATGAATTCCGGCTCTGCCTCACCGAGCGCAACGGCCAGCTTGCGCCAGCCCTGTGCGGCCAGCGCGGTGAACAGGCCGCGCCGGTCGGTGAAGTGGTGCGCCGGCGCGGCATGCGACACCCCCGCGACCCGTGCGAGCTCTCGCAGCGAGATTCCGTCGGCGCCGCGCTCGGCGACCAGGCTCGCCGCCTCGGCGAGGATGACCGCCTTCAGATCGCCGTGGTGGTAGGACGCCCTGCTCATGCGGCCATCATAACCGAAATCTTGACACTGGCTAGATTGTTACCTACGTTCGCAACTAGTCACTGTCAAGATTGGAGTTCGTCATGGCTGTACTCGTCACGCTGATACTCGGGACGCTCGGCGCCCGGCTGGTCGGCTTGTCGGGCGTGGACTACGTCGACGGCTGGCCGTCGGCGATCGCCGTCGGATTGGCCGCGATGTTCGCGCTCACCGGGGTCGCGCACTTCGTCAACCCGCTGCGCCGCGACATGATCGCGATCGTTCCGCCGCGGCTGCCCGCCCCGGCGCTGCTGGTCACCGTCACCGGTGTGCTCGAACTCGTCGGCGCGGTGGGTCTGCTCTACCCGCCCACCCGCGCCGCCGCAGCGGTCGGCCTTTTCGTGCTGATGATCGCGATGTTCCCGGCCAACGTCCACGCGGCACGGATGCCCGACCCGCCGAAGTCGATGACGACGCGGCTGGATCTGCGCACCGCCGAGCAGATCGTGTTTCTAGGGGCGGCGCTCGTGATCGGCCTGGGCAGCGTCCAGTAGCCACGCGTACTGGAAGGCGGTTTCCTTCCAGCGTTCGTATCGCCCGCTGATACCGCCATGGCCGGCATTCATCTCCGTCTTCAGCAGCACGGGATGACTGTCGGTCTTGGCATGGCGAAGCGCGGCAACCCATTTCGCCGGTTCGACGTAGTACACCCGGGTGTCGTTGAGCGACGTCATGGCAAGTATTCGCGGGTAGTTCCTCGCCTCGATGTTCTCGTAGGGCGAGTAGGACTTCATGTACTCGTAGACGTCCTTGTTCTCCAACGGGTTTCCCCACTCGTCCCACTCGGTGACCGTCAGCGGCAGCGACGGGTCGAGGATCGTGGTGAGCGGGTCGACGAACGGCACCACCGCGAGGACGCCCGCGAACAGCTCCGGAGCCATGTTGGCCACGGCGCCGACGAGTAGACCGCCGGCGCTGCCTCCGTAGGCCACCAGGTTCTGCGGCCGGGTGACATCGGTCTGCACGAGATGCTGCGCGGCGGCGATGAAATCGGTGAAGCTGTTCTTCTTCTCGAGCATCTTGCCGTGCTCATACCATGGCCGGCCGAGTTCACCGCCACCTCGGACATGCGCGACCGCGAACACCATCCCGCGGTCCAGCAACGACAGTCGCGCGATGGAGAACCGCGGATCTTCGCAGGCCTCATAGGCGCCGTAGCCGTACAGCAGCGTGGGCGCCGGATACTGCAGGCCGATCTTGTGCACGATCGAGATCGGTATCCGCACACCGTCCCGCGCGGTCGCCCAATCACGCCGCTCCACATAGTCTTCGGGCCGGTAGTCGCCGAGCACGGGCTGTTCGCGCAGCAGTGTCCGTTCGCCGGTGGCCAGGTCGACGTCGTAGATGCGCACCGGGGTGGTGTAGGAGGTGGAACCGATGCGCAGTTTGGGTGCGCTCCAATTGGGGTTGGCGCTCAGTCCCGCCGACGTCAGCTCGGATTCGAAGGTGAAGTCTTCTGGACTGCCGTATTCGCCGCCGGGATGGAGGGGCCAGAGCTGGATCCTCGGCAGCGCCTCACTGCGGTAACTGACGACGAGGTGCTTTTCGAAGGCGTCCACGGAGTCGAGGCGGACGTCGGCGCGGTGTTCGATCAGCGTGCGCACCGCGGTGGGGTCGCCGACTGGCGCCTCGACCAGGGTGAAGTTTTCGGCACCGTCGTTGTGCAGGATGAGAAACCGATCCTCGCCGCCCACGACGGCGTGCTCGACGGAGTACTCGACGAAGTCGAGGCGCGGCCACACGATCGTGAATTCTGCGTCCGGGTCGGTCGCGTCGGCGTAGCGCACCTCGGAGGTGACGGCGCTGCCGGCGGCGATGATGACGTACTTGTCGCTGCGGGTGCGCCCGACACCGAGCCAGTACCGTTCGTCGGGTTCGTTGTAGACCTTCTGCGCGGGCCGGCCCGAGCCGAGGCGGTGTCGCCAGATGGTGTCCGGGCGCCATGCCTCGTCGAGGGTCGAGTAGTAGAGCGTGCGGTTGTCGGCCGCCCACGTCGCCCCCGGACCGATACCGGCGATGGTGTCCTCATAGAGTTCACCGGTGCGTAAGTCCTTGAACCTCAGCGTGTACCGCTCGTCGCCTTTGAGGTCGACCGAATAGGCGAGGATGTTGCCGTCCAGGCTCACCGAGGCCGCGCCGAGCGAGAAGAACTCGTGGCCTTCGGCCTCGACGTTCTCGTCCAGCAGTACCTGTTCGCCGGGGATCTCGGTGTTCTCGTCGAGCACCGGAGGTGTCCAGTCGTCGAGATCGGCGACTGGACAACGGCAGTGCACGCTGTACTGCTTGCCCTCGAAGCTGCGGCCGTAGTACCACCACGCGTCGCGCCTGGTCGGCACAGAGAGGTCGGTCTCCTTGGTGCGCGCCTTGATCTCGTCGAAGATGGCCTGTCGCAGGGGCGCAAGGTGCTCGGTGACATGCTCGGTGTAGGCGTTCTCCGCCTCCAGATGCGCGATCACCTCGGGGCTGGTCTTGTCGCGCAGCCACTCGTAGGGATCGAGGAACACGTCGCCGTGATGCTCACGCCGGGTGTCGACGCGCTTGGCCACCGGCGGCTTCATCATCTGTTGATTCGCTCCGCAAGCGTTGCTCATGCACCGATCCAGTCGTCGAACTTTAGACCCGAAATGCGTTCGTAGGCCTCGATGTAGCGGGCGCGAGTGGATTCGACGACGTCCGGCGGCAGTGGCGGCGGAGGTGTATCACCGCTGCGGTCCCACCCCGACTCTTCAGAGGTGAGCCAGTTGCGGACGAACTGCTTGTCGAAGCTGTTCTGCACGACGCCTTCTTTCCAGTCGTCGGCTCGCCAGTACCTGCTCGAGTCGGGGGTGAACACCTCGTCGGCCAGTCGCAGTTCACCGTCCTCGTCCACTCCGAACTCGAACTTGGTGTCGGCGACGATGATTCCCGTGGTCAAGGCATGCTCGGCGCCGCGGCGGTATGTCTCCAATGTCCGATCGCGCAGTTGTTCGGCGCGCTGCTGACCGATCAGCTTGACCACATCGTCGAACGAGATGTTCTCATCATGTTGTCCCAGTTCGGCTTTGGTCGCAGGGGTGAACAGCGGCTCGTCGAACCTGCTGGCCTCGACCAGCCCGGCGGGAAGCGGGATACCGCATACCGCTCCCGTCTTCTGATAGTCGATGAGCCCGGAGCCGGTGAGGTAGCCGCGGGCCACCGCCTCCACCGGCAACATCTCGAGCTCCTGTACGACCAGCGCGCGGCCGAGCACGTCGGCGGGAATGCGCTCGTCGTCGGGTGGACCGGCGAGGTGATTGGGCGTGCCAGCGGTCCGGCTCAGCAGGTCGAAGAAGAACACGCTCATCGCCGTCAGGATGCGGCCCTTGTCGGGGATCAGCGAGTCGAGGACGTAGTCGTAGGCGGAGATGCGGTCGCTGGCCACGAAGAGCAGCGTCTCGTCGTCCACGCGATACAATTCGCGAACCTTGCCGCTGGCCAGATGTTCGTAGTCGGACAGAGCGGGGCGCATCGGGCCAGCCTATCGGGCAGCATCTAGTTCCATGACTTCGCGGTTTATCCCCTATGCCACCACGCCGACGCGGATCTTGGCCCAGCTCGTCAGTGACTTCGTGGTGGTCGCCTGGACCACGGTGTGGGTGCTGGTCGGCATGGCCGTGCATTCGGCGGTCTCCACGATCGCGGCGGTGGGTCGCCAGGTCGAGACCGGCGCCAACGGCGTCGCCGACAACCTCGACGCGGCCGGCGAGCGCACCGACGACTTCCCGCTGATCGGCGACGCGCTCAGCAAGCCGTTGCGCGCGGCCAGCGAGGCAGCACTCGACATCGCAGGCGCGGGTCACAGCCTCGACACCACGGCGTCGTGGTTGGCGTGGGTACTGGCGCTGGCGGTGGCCGCACCGCCGATCCTGTTCGTCGCGATGCCGTGGCTGTACCTTCGGCTGCGTTTCTTCCGCCGCAAGTGGACCGCGATCACGCTGGCCCGCACCCCCGCCGGTGAGCAGCTGTTGGCGCTGCGAGCGCTGGCCAACCGGCCGCTGGCCAAGCTGGTCGCCGTGCACGCCGATCCCGTCGAGGCGTGGCGCCTGCACGACGCAGACGCGATCCGCGGCCTCGCGGCGCTGGAGTTGCGCTCGTCAGGCGTCGCCCGCCACCTCTAACCGGCTCCGCCGCCGCGATTTGTGCACATCGAGGAGCGCTCACCGCTCCCGGATGTGCACAAATCGTTCCGAGGGAACCGTCCGGAGCCGCCGACGCGTCGAACTGGAACATGCTCGACGACCATCTTCGGCAGCACGACGGTGTGATCACGCTGGCGCAGGCTCGACAGTGCGGCCTCAGCAGGCACGCGGTAAATCGGCGTGTGCGATCGGGCCATTGGCTTCGGTGTTCGCCCGGGGTGTTCTTCGCCAATGACCGAACCTTCACCGACTCCGCACGTATCAGGGCTGCGGTGTGGTCTCTCGGTCCGCGAGCGACAGCCAGCGGATTGGCGGCGGCATGGTGGCACGGGATCACCCGGTTCGCGCCAGACAAAGTCGAGATCACGGTTCCGCGGGTGAGCAACTACCGACCGAGGTCCGGCACGCGGCTGCGGCGGCGCGATCTGTCGCCCCGTGACGTCGTCGAGCGGACGGGGCTGCGGGTCACCGCGATGCCGCTGACCGTGATCGAAGCCGCGGTCCGACGCGGCGGCGGACCGAAACTGATGGACGCCGCCCTGCAGCGTCACCTCGAGCTCGCCCAACTGTGGCGCGCGCATCTGCGCAACAAGGGCAGACACGGTTCACCGGCAGCACGGCGACTGCTTCGTGCGGCCGAAGACGGTGCGCGTTCCGAAGCCGAACGACTCCTGGTGAAGCTCCTGCGCGACGCCGGATTCACCGGATGGAGGACGAACTATCCCGTCGGCGGCTACAAGGTCGACGTGGCATTCATCCGAGCGAAGGTGGCGATCGAGGTCGACGGTTGGGCGTTCCACACCGACAGCGAGGCATTCCAGATCGACCGCAATCGGCAGAACGTGATCGCGCTCTTGAACTGGAAAGTGTTGCGTTTCACCTGGCTTGACTTGACGGCTTATCCCGAGCGGGTGATCGCCGAGGTCGCCGCCGCGACCGGTCAACGACCCTCATCCCAACATGCGCCGTAACGTGTGACCGAACGGATAGCGCGCAGTCACAGACCCGAATCGCACCCGGCCGCGCGCCACGAGATGCAGCCTTTGCGAGGGCGGACCGTGCGGCACCTTGAGAGTGGTGCTGCCTGCGAATGTCTCGACGCCGTTGAGGTCGGCGGTGGCGCCGTCGGGCAGGATCAACTCGGTCGAGCTGAAGTAGTCGTCGATGTCCAGGACGACGGTCGGGCTCTGCAATGTCGCGGCGGTGAAGTCGAGCGTGGTGTCGCACATTCGGGTGTTGAGGTCGACGCGCGCAGGTACAGTCCACGGTCCGCGTCGCGAGATCGACGACATCCGGCCGCGCAGCTGTTCGCCTCCGACCGCAACGGGCTGCATCGCATCCGTCGAGGGCAGGTCGGCGATCACCTTGCGCAGCTCTCCGCGGGTCCGCGCGGCAAGCACGGCGTCGATCCGCTCGCTGAACTCATCGAGCGTGAGCATGCCTTGGCCGACTGCCCGTTCGAGCAATTGCCTCACATGATCGCGGTCGGCGTCGGAAATCCGCACGTTCGCGTCATCGATGTCCATGCCCCGAGGGTAGGGGGCGGAACCGCGCGCTCACTCGCAGCACTCCGGCGATCGAGACAGCGATCCACGCAGCAAACGCTATCCAGAAGAACACCAGCGAAATCGTCGGTAGGCCATGCCATCCGGTCTCTACCGCCATGGCGTGGCTGGCCGCCGAGTACATGCCCAGCGGGAAGACCATCGCCCACCACACGCCGGCGAATCGCCGGGCATCCGGCCGTCCGAGGTGCCGCACAGCGAAGTACACGAGCGGCGGGATCCATGCCGACGCCAGACACCACGTCGCGACGGTCACCCCAAGAACGGCGTCGATGCCTGCGCGATGGATGTGGTCGCCCGCCAACGTCGCGATCGCGAGCCCACCCATCAATATCCACGCGTCGGGCTCGAATCCACCGGGATCCAGACGCGCAGCGAACGCACGCGCCAGGATCAGCGCGGTCATGACCCCGTAAATCGCGACGGCAACGATCCATATCGCGACGGCGATCAGCAGTAAGGCATGCCACACCGTGTCGTGCGCAAGGGCGACCGCGACGATCGCCAAACCGGACGAGCCGACGCTGCACAGTTCCCACGCCCCACGTGCTCGTCCCTGCAGCTCCGTCCAAGACCGACTCGCGAAGTTGCGCGCTGTCAAGACGACCAAGACCGACCACACCAGCGCGGCGGGGACGGCCAGAGCCCACATGATCGCCGAGTTCGCCATCAACCGGTTGTCGAGCACCGCACACGCCGCGACGAACGTGAACAAGCCGATCGTCACATCGAGGTCAGACAAATCGGGCGGCCGCCGAAGCCACGAAACCACAGCTGCCGCAACCAGAACCAGCAACGCAAGAACGGCCAGCACGGCCAGAGCGCCACTGACGTATGTCAAACCGTGGTCGACCGCGGCGATGGAGACGATACCGGTCGCCATCACGAACGCGAACGCGTCGGGCCTCACCGCCAGCCGCTCACCGCAACTCGACTACCAGATGGCGGATACCGGTGTGCCGATTGCTCCGCGTCCATTCGACGGGCTTAACCAGACGAGCTTCGGAGAAGCGGGGCAGCAACTCCTCGAACAACACGCGTAGCTCGAGCCGCGCCAGGTTCGCGCCCAGACAGTAGTGCACACCCTGGCCGAAGCCCAGGTGCGGATTGGGCTGACGGGCGATGTCGAACACGTCGGGTTCGGCGAACACCGCATCGTCGCGATTGGCCGAACCCTCCCAGATCTGCACCTTCTGCCCGGCTGCGATCTCGCATCCGCCCAACGTCACGTCGCGAGCTGCGGTGCGCCGCTTGGACGGTGAGGGCGACGACCAGCGCACCATCTCCTCGACCGCCGAACCCAGCAACGCGGAATCGTCGCGCAGCGCTGCCAGCGAGTCGGGGTTCTCGATCAACGCCAGCAGGCCGCCCGCCACCGCGTTGCGTGTCGTCTCGGCACCCGCACTGAACAACAGGCTGAAGAACAGATAAAGCTCCAGGTCGGATAGCGCACCGTCGTCCACCGACGCGTTCGCGACCACCGACAACATGTCGTCGGTCGGCGAGGCGCGCTTGGCGGCGATCAACTCCTGTCCGTAGGTGTACATCCGCGAACCCGCTTCTTCGGCGGTCAACTGGCCGACAGACGCTTTTCGCGATCCTCCGAAGTCGAACTGCGGCTCAATGGCGTGAAACAGCCAATGTCGTTCAGACTCCGGCACTCCCAGCAGGATGCAGATCATCTGCATCGGCAACTCGGCCGCCACGTCGACCAGGAAGTCAAAGGGCTCGCCAGGCGAGACGCAATCCAGCAGGCGTCGTGCCCGCGAGCGAAGATCGTCTTCGACCCTGCGGATCATCCGCGGCGTCAGGCCGGAGCTGACCAGCCGCCGGATCTGCGAATGCCGCGGGTCGTCCATCATGTTGAGCACCTGACCGGCGATCGCCAGATCCTGCAGCAGCGTGCCGCCGTAGGGCCGGGAGCCGCCGGTCACCGACGAGAAGGTCTGCGGATCACGAAACACCGCAAGCGTTTCGGCGTAGGTGGCCACGGACCAGAATCCCTCGCCGTCGGGCGTGTGCTCGGTCGGCTCGTGCCAGTACACCGGGGCCTCGCGCCGATGCAACGCGAACAGTTCGTGCGGAAAACCGTTCGCGAAGTTGTCCAGATCGGTGAAGTCGATCCCGCCCAGGGTCACAAGATGGCACCCGAAGTGTATTTGGCCGCTTCGGGATAGCGGCTCACCAACTCGTCGACGGCCGCAACCACACGGTCCACCTGATCGCCTGCCGCGCCGGTGAACACCTGCTTGTCGGCCAGCGCCGCATCGAGCGCCGGCCGGTCCAGCGGCAGCCGCGAATCGGCCGCCAACCGATCCAGCAGATCGGGTTCCTGACCCTTCTCCCGCATGGCCAACGCCACCGCGACGGCGTGCTCCTTGATGACCTCGTGCGCGGTTTCGCGGCCCACCCCGGCCCGGACGGCGGCGATGAGGATCCGCGTCGTCGCCAGGAACGGCAGGTAGCGATCCAGTTCGCGCTGAATCACCGCGGGATAGGCGCCGAACTCGTCGAGCACCGTCAGGAACGTCTCGATCTGTCCGTCGACGGCGAAGAACGCATCCGGCAGCGCCACGCGGCGCACCACCGAGCAGAACACGTCGCCCTCATTCCATTGCGCGCCAGCCAGTTCGGCCGCCATGGAGCCGTAGCCGCGCAGCACCACCTGCAATCCGTTGACCCGTTCACACGACCGCGTGTTCATCTTGTGGGGCATCGCCGAGGAGCCCACCTGCCCGGGTGCGAAGCCCTCGGTCACCAGTTCGTGGCCGGCCATCAGCCGGATGGTGTGCGCCAGCGACGACGGTCCTGCGCCCACCTGCACCAGCGCGGAGACGACGTCGTGGTCCAGCGAGCGCGGATACACCTGCCCGACACTGGTGAAAATCTCGGTGAAGCCCAGGAATTCGGCGACGCGCCGCTCGAGCTCGGCCAGCCGCGAGGCGTCGCCGCCGAACAGGTCGAGCATGTCCTGGGCGGTGCCCATCGGACCCTTCACACCGCGCAGCGGGTAGCGGTCGATCAACGAGCGCAGGCGCTGCAGCGCGATCAGCAGCTCCTCTGCCGCGGAGGCAAACCGCTTGCCCAGTGTGGTGGCTTGTGCGGCGACGTTGTGGCTGCGGCCGGCCATCACCAGGTCGCGGTACAGCACGGCGCGCTCGGCCAGCCGGGCCACCACCGCCACTCCGTGGGAATGCACCAGTTCCAGCGAGCGCCGGATCTGGAGTTGCTCGACGTTCTCGGTCAAGTCGCGACTTGTCATGCCCTTGTGCACGTGCTCGTGGCCGGCCAGCGCGTTGAACTCCTCGATGCGCGCCTTGACGTCGTGGCGCAGAACGCGCTCGCGGGCGGCGATCGATCCGAGGTCGACCTGTTCGAGCACCCGCTCGTAGTCGTCGACCACGCCGGAGGGCACATCGACGCCCAGTTCGGCCTGGGCGCGAAGCACCGCCAGCCACAGCCGGCGCTCCGCGACGACCTTGGCTTGCGGTGACCAGATCGCCACCATGTCCTCGCTGGCGTACCGATTGGCCAGCACGTTGGGGATCGTCACAAACACTCAGCTTACGACCCGGGTAGTGCAGGCTGGTCCCATGTACTTCGTTGGGCTCGATCTCGCGTGGGCGGAGGGAAACCAATCCGGGGTGGCAGTCCTCGACGACGACGGACGGCTTGTGCAGGTGGGCGCGGCGGTCAGCGACGACGACATCGAAGCGGCCCTCGCGCCGTTTGTCGACGGCCCATGCGTCGTGGGCATCGACGCGCCGCTCATCGTCAACAACCCCAGCGGGTATCGGCTCGGCGAGACGCTCTACAACCGGGACTTCGCACCGTTCGAGGCGACCGCCCAGCCCGCGAACACGGGTAACCGTCTCTTCGATCCACCCCGCGCCGAGGTGCTCTGCCAACGCCTGGGCCTGGATCCCGACCCGCTGTCTCGCGGCGACCGGCGCGCGATCGAGGTCTATCCGCACGCCGCGACGATCTCGCTGTTCAAACTCGGCAAGACGCTCAAGTACAAGCGGCGCGCCAAGGATGTCGCCAAGCGCAAGGACGAGCTGCTGAGAATGGTGGGGCTGATCGAGGGGTTGAACGACGCGACACCGCGGCTTCGCGTGCGCAGCAGCCCCGCCTGGCTCGAACTTCGCAGGAGGATCGAGGCCAGCGATCGAGCCTTCCAGCTGAACGCTTGTGAGGATCCCGTCGACGCGGTGCTCTGCGCGTACGTCGCGCTGTTCTTCGTGCGGCGGCGCGAGGACGTCACGATCTACGGCGACCGCGAAGGCGGCTACATCGTCACGCCCGCACTACCGCCGGGGCTGACGCCCGCTCCCCGATCCCGTGCTGCGGCCAACCCCGAGGGCGGCGACGTGTTACCGCGCCTGGAGCAGGTTCAACAACTGATCGAGCGAGCTCAACGCGAACTCACCGAGATCCGCAGGCAGTTGGGCGGTTAATCCGGCGACTGCGCGAGCTGGGTCGGATCGTTGATGCCCGCGTCCTTGATGCCGAGTCGCCTGTTGATCACCATCGTGATGAGGAAGAGCACGATTCCGATCACCACCAGGATCCCGCCCAGCAGATACTGCGTGCCGGGGCGGCCCGACAGGGGCGTCACCAAATACACCGACGTGATGAATCCGATGATGGGCAATGCCGTGGGTGTTCGGAAGTGCCTGTCATCCTTGGGGACATCGCGACGCAGGACCAACACCGCGACGTTGACCGTCGCGAACACCGCCAACAGCAGCAGCGACGTGGTGCCGCCGAGTACCGAGAGCGCCTTGCTGCTCGCGAACGCCGAGACGTAGAAGATCAGCCCGAACGCGATGATGGTGGTGAAAATGATTGCCACCCAGGGGGTGTGGCGAGTCCGGTGCACCGAACCCAGAACCGGCGGCAGTACATGCTGGCGTGCCATGCCGTAAATCAACCGGCTGGCCATCAACATGTTGATCAGCGCGGTGTTCGAGACCGCGAACATCGTGATGAACGGGAACAACTCATCGATCGGAAGGCCCGGTGCGGCGGCCTCGACAACGCTCACCAGTGGGGTGCTGCTCTCCCTCAATTCGCCGATCGGCACCATCGCCACCGCGATGATGGACACCAGGATGTACACGACACCCGCGATGCTCAGGCCGGTCAACAAGACCTTCGGGAAGATCCGGACGGGGTCTTTGGTCTCCTCGGCCATGTTGACCGAGTCCTCGAACCCGACCATGGCGAAGAAGGCAAGCGAGGTCGCCGCGGTGATCGCGACGAATGTGCTTCGGTCCTCACTGCTTTCGAACATCACGATGCGCGAGAAGTCGTGGTCGCCGGCCTGGGTGAAGGCCCACAGACCGACGAAGATCACCAGCAGCAGACCGCTGATCTCGATGATGGTCAGGCCGACGTTGAGTTTGACGCTCTCACTGACGCCGCGCAGGTTGATCGCGGCGAGGACGGCCATGAAGCTCAGGGCGATGAGGGTAACGCCCGCCTTACCCCAATCCAGGCCGAACCCCTTGATCAGGTTGGCCGCGAACGCCTGTGATGCGGTCGAGGCCGACGTGATACCGGAACACATCACCACGAACGCCACCAGGAATGTGAAGAACTGGATCCCGAATGCCTTGTGCGCGTACAACGCTGCGCCCGCGGCTTGCGGATACTTGGTGACAAGCTCCAGATAGGAGAACGCCGTGACGGTGGCGATGGCGAACGCGAGCAGGAACGGCAGCCACGCCGCCCCACCCACTTCCCCGGCGACCTGACCGGTCAGCGCGTAGACACCGGTACCGAGGATGTCACCGACGATGAACAGCAGCAACAACCCCGGACCCATGACCCGCCGAAGCTCCGGTTGCGTGTCGGTCGGCGTACTCATCGGCCTCCTACGTCACACCTGCGCCACTCGCTCGTCGATTGGTGCCAACACGTCTATCACGTCGATCAGCGTCGCGCGTGCTGTTGCGCGAGGCCCGTCGCCCTCGGCGACGAGCGCCGCCACCACCGCACCGTCGACCGCGTTGACCAATGCGGTGAGGTACTCGGCGCGCACCGAACGACCCGAGCGCTCGATGACCTCGATGACGGCATCGGTGCGCTGGCGCATGATTCGCCGTTGGATGTCGCGCAGCATCGGGTGGCGCGCGCACGCGATGTAGCGCTCGTAGCGTGAGATCAACTGCTCGCTGACCCGTTGCCCCGCCACGTCGTCGACCAACAGATCCACCAGGATGTCGGCGGTCGACTCCGCGCCGCGGCGGCGCCGCGACAGCATCGCCACCCGGGCGCGCAACTGCTCGGCCTCACGCTCGCCGACGTATTCGACGGCCCTGGCGATCAGATCGTCCAGCGACGAGAAGTAGTAGGTCGTCGACGCCAGCGGCAGGCCGGCGCGACGGGCCACCGCGCGATGTCGCACCGCGTCGAAGCCGCCCTCGCACAGCAGATCGGCAGCGGCGCTGACCAGCGCAAAGCGTCGACGTTCTCCCTTGGGAGTGACCGCTGCCGTCACCTTTAGCATGCTGCCAGTCGGGCGGCCCTACCATCGCGCTTTCGCCTAATCGTCAGGTTTTCGAACCGAAGTCGGGGCTGGTGTTTCTGGAGCGACTGTCCAGCCGCCGCTCGTCGGGCAGACAACCCGCGATGGCATCATGTCCGCCATGCCCGAACTGAGCCGCCGTTCGCTTCTGCGCCTCGGGGTCGGTGCGGCCGCCGGAGTGGCGGCGCTGCGGATGGCGCCCGCGGCCCCTGCCGCGCCCGCCGCCCCCACCTACGTCGAGGGGTCCTTCGTCTCGGCGGCCCGCGGCGGGCGGAAGACCAACTGGGCGATCGCCCGGCCGCCAGGCCAGACCGCGCCGCTGCGTCCGGTCATCGCGCTGCACGGTAAGGGGCAGGACGCAGCGGGTGTGATGGCCGGCGGTGTGGAACAGGGCTTGGCCGAGGCGGTCGCCGCGGGCCTGCCGCCCTTCGCGGTCGTCGCCGTCGACGGCGGTGGAAGCTACTGGCACAAGCGAGCCTCCGGTGAAGACTCCGGGACGATGGTGCTCGACGAGCTGATCCCCATGCTGGACTCACAAGGTTTGGACACCTCGCGAGTCGGCTTCCTGGGCTGGTCGATGGGCGGCTACGGGGCGCTGCTGCTCGGAGCGCGGCTCGGCCCCGCTCGCACCGCCGCGATCTGCGCCGTCAGCCCCGCGCTGTGGACGTCCCCCGGGGCCGCCGCGCCCGGTGCGTTCGACAGCGCGGAAGACTATGCCGCCAACAGTGTTTGGGGCCTGCCCACGTTGGCGTCGATTCCGATCCGGATCGACTGCGGGACCGGCGATCCGTTCTACTCGGCGACCAAGGAGTTCATCGCGCAGCTGCCGAATCCGCCCGCGGGCGGCTTCTCGCCGGGTGGGCACGATGCCGGGTTCTGGAGCGCGCAGCTGCCCGCCGAGCTGTCCTGGATGGCCCCGTTGCTGACGGCCTAGACGCTGATGCGCCCCTCGGCCGCGGCGAGGGCGATGTCCCTGCGAAAGTGGCTGCCCGGCAGCCGAATCGACTCGATTACCTGATAGGCGGCCTCACGCGCTGCCGACAGATCCGCGCCGGTACCCACGATGGAGAGCACGCGGCCTCCCGAGGACACGACGGCACCGTCCTCGCGGCGACTCGTGCCCGCGTGCAGCACGCCCTCGACCTCGGCACCGGTGATCACGTCGCCGACACGCGGGCGAGACGGGTAGTTCTCCGCGGCCAACACCACGGTCACGGCGGCGCCGTCGCGCCACTGCAGCGGCGGCTCGTCGGCGAGCCTGCCCGTTGCGGCCGCGTACAGTAGCTGACCGAGCGGCGTCTGAAGCAGGGCCAGCACCGGCTGGGTCTCGGGATCGCCGAAGCGACAATTGAATTCGATCACCGCCGGGCCTCGTGAGGTGATCGACAGCCCGGCGTAGAGCAACCCCGAGAACGAACTGCCGCGCTTGACCAGTTCGGTGGCAACGGGTTTCACAATGTCGTCGACGATGTGGGTGACCATGTTCTCGGGCAGCCACGGCAGCGGCGCGTAGGCCCCCATACCGCCGGTGTTGGGGCCGGTGTCGTCGTCGCCGACCCGTTTGAAGTCCTGGGCGGGCAGCATAGGCACCACGGTCTCGCCGTCGACGACGCAGAACAGCGACACCTCCGGCCCGTCGAGGTACGACTCGAGCAGCACCGGGTGTCCCGCGTCGAGCAGGCCCGCGGCATGAGCCCTGGCGGCCGCGCGATCGGCGGTGACCACCACACCCTTGCCCGCGGCCAGACCGTCGTCTTTGACCACCCATGCCGCCTCGCCGCTGTCGGGGCCGAAGCGGTCGAGCGCCGCGTCGAGGTGAGCGGGGTTGTCGACGACCTCGCTTCTGGCGGTGCGCACACCGGCGGCCGTCATCAGCTCCTTGCCGAACGCCTTCGAACCCTCGATGCGGGCCGCGTCCTTGCTCGGCCCGAAGCAGGCGATCCCGGCGCTGCGCACCGCATCGGCGACGCCGAGCACCAGCGGTACTTCCGGCCCGATGACGACGAGGTCGACCTCCAGCCGCTGCGCCAGCCTGGCGACGGCCTCGCCTGAGGTGATGTCGACGTCGTACTGGTCGGCGATCGCGGCGGTACCCGCATTGCCCGGCGCGATCGACAAATCTTCGACCCGCGGGTCACGCCGCAGCGCCAGCAGCAACGCATGTTCACGGGCACCGGATCCGATTACCAGGACTCGCACAACTGCTCACCCTAACCGCAGTCTCGATCTCGGTTCGGTCGACGACGCCAGTTAGGCCATACACTTGACTAACCAGTGTATGGTCGAGTGTATGACGCAGGCCACATGCCCGTTCGGACCGGGATATGACTTCACCGACCCCGAGGTGCTGCTGCGCGGTATCCCCGTCGCCGAGTTCGCTCAGCTGCGCAAGACGGCACCGGTGTGGTGGAACGAGCAGCCCGAGTCGATCTTCGACGACGGCGGCTACTGGGTGATCAGCCGCCACGAGGACATCAAGGCGATCTCGCGCAACGGCGAGCTGTGGTCGACCAACCGCAAGGGGGCGGTGATGCGCCTTCCCGAAGGCGTCACCTCGGATCAGCTCGAGCTCACCAAGGCGCTGCTGATCAACCACGACGCGCCCGAACACACGAGGTTGCGCAAACTCGTGTCGCGGTTGTTCACCCCGCGAGCAATCACCACGCTCGAGGAGCGGTTGGCGACCGCCGCACGCGAAATCGTCGCCGAGGCAAAGCAAAAGGGCAGTGGCAATTTCGTCGACGACATCGCGATGCGCCTGCCGCTGCTGGCCATCGCCGACCTGATCGGTGTGCCCGAGGCCGATCGCGAGAAGTTGTTTGGATGGACCAACGCGATCATGAACACCGACGACCCCGACTTCGACTCCGATCCGACCGCCGCCAATGCGGAGCTGATGGGGTACGCCTACGCGATGGCCGAGGAGCGCCGTCGGTGTCCGGCCGACGACATCGTGACCCGGCTGATCGAGGCCGACCTCGACGGCGAATCATTGGACGACGTCGAGTTCGCGTTCTTCGTGATCCTCCTGGCCGTAGCCGGCAACGAGACCACCCGAAATGCGATGACCCACGGCATGAACGCGTTCTTCGAGAATCCCGAGCAGTGGGAGCTGTTCAAGCGCGACAGGCCCGCGACCGCGGCCGACGAGATCGTGCGATGGGCCACCCCCGTGCACTGCTTCCAGCGGACCGCGCTGGCCGACACCGAACTGGCCGGCGTCACGATCCGCGAGGGCCAGCGGGTGGGCCTGTTCTACAGCTCGGCCAACTTCGACGAGGAGGTCTTCGACCAGCCGTTCCGGTTCGACATCTCGCGCGACCCCAATCCGCACCTCGGTTTCGGGGGCAACGGCGCCCACTACTGCATCGGCGCAAACCTGGCCCGCATGGAGATCAAGCTGATCTTCAACGAGATCGCCGATCAGATCCCCGGCATCGCCAAAGCCGGTGAGCCTCAGCGCCTTCGGTCGGGCTGGATCAACGGCGTCAAGGACCTGCAGGTCTCTTACACCGGCTGACCGGGAGAGCTGAGTAGGATTTTTGCCGTGCGCACTCACGGTTGGTCCGGCTCGGCGCCGTCGACGGATGAGGAGGCGGTGGCCCGAATCCTCGACGCCGCGGGCAAGGCGATCGACGCGCGCGGTGCCGAGTTCTCGATCAGCGACGTCGCGCGCACACTCGGGGTGACGCGGCAGACGGTGTACCGGTACTTTCCCAGCACCGACGCGCTGCTTCAGGCCTCAGCACAGCGCGCGGCCACCGGCTTTCTAGACCGGCTCGCCGACCACCTGCAGGGGTTGACCGACCCGCAGGAGGCGGTCGCCGAGGGCATCGCCACCGCACTCGAGTGGCTGCCCCAGGACAAACACATGGGACTGTTGCTGATGCCCGCGCGGGCCAGCGAGTTCAGCCAGACGGTCACCTCGGACGTGGCATTGGAGTTCGCCAATTCGATGCTGCGCCGCTTCGACGTCGACTGGGCCGCGCAGGGGTTCGACGACCACGACCTCGACGAACTGGCCGAACACCTGCTGCGGATCATCCAGTCGTTCATCATCGACCCGGGACGTCCCCCGCGCCGCGGCCCCGAGCTGCGGAGCTACCTGCGACGCTGGGTCGGCGCGTCCGTGGCCGTTCCGACCGCGGCCCGCTAGGCGCCGCAATTGGTGCTCGGCCAGCCGTCTGGCGGGCCGTAAACTCACGATCGTGAGTGTCGTCGATGCCTTCCTCTCGACGTGGGCGCGGGCGCGCGCGTCGTTCGGTGAGGGCATCCCGCAGGACGGCGGCGGGCTGGACCACAGCGCCCGCCTGGAGTCCCTGCGGGACGAGGTGGAGTCGGCGACACCGGGTTCGGATTGGACGGGCGCGGGCGCCGAGGGCTATCGAGACCGGAACGCCAGGCAGGCAAGGGCTCTGGGGGCATTGGCCGACCTGGATCGCCGCCTCGCAGCCGAGGTGGACAGGTCGGCCGCGGTCGTCGCGGCCGGCAGGCGTGAGCTCGACGCGGTCCGTCAGTGGGTGCTGGACGCGGCGGCGACGACGCCCGAAACCCCGGCCGGCCAACAGATGCTGTGGCCGGTCATCAGCAAGGGCGCAGGCGAGGTCGCCGAGATCATCCAACGCTCACACAGCGACCTCGCTGCCATTGCGGCCAGGATGCGCACGCTCGGTGCGGAGTACGAGGAACTCGGTAGATCCGCGCGCTGAACAGACGGGTGCGCCCCGCTGATCGCGAGGCTCAGAGCACGGTCAACGGCAATGACTTGCGTTCTTCGAACTCCCATGTCGAACCGCCGCTGACCCTGACAATCGACACCTCGGAGAATTCCTTGGCTTCGCTGTCGGTCTCGACGACCCGCGCGGTCCATTCCTGGGCGGTGCCGGTGACCTCGACATCGAGATGCTTGTCGATCGCCGTGACGGCGGCCTGCAACGGACGCACCTCGTCGGGCGTCACCAGCGACACCCAGGCGCCGTCCTCGTGCGCCGCCGAACGCCGCACGTGCACCACATCCGGACCGAACTCGGCGTCCACATAGGCCGCCGGGTTGAGCATCGGATGCAACTGCAGTGTGCGCACGGCGCCTTCGATGCCGCCGGGCAGTCTCAGCGCGCGGTGGATGCGTTCGGCGGCGATGCCGGCGATGCCGATCAGCTGTTTGGTGCAGATCTCGGTCGCCAGTTCGGTGTTGGTGCCCGCGCGCTTGCCCACCGCGATCACGAACGACAAGTTCAGCAGGTGCATCTGCAGGGTCACCTCGTCGGCAATGCGCACCAGCGCCGAGTGTGAGAATGCCCCGAAGTCGAAGTCCGACACCAGCGGTCCCGAGTAGTCCGACTGGCCCTCGTCGTCACGGTTGATCGGTTCGAATTCGGTTCTGGCGGCGCGGGTTCGGCGCATCACGTCCAACACCGGGTGATCGTCCACCTCGGGATAGGACTCGTCGATCACGACCGTCCACGCACAGTGCGGATGCCGGTCGGCCGGCGTGCGCGGAGGCCGGTGGATCGGACGGATCTGCGCGCGACGATTGGTGGCGGCCGCGGTCGCGTCGAACGTCGGGTCCTCGATGTCGTGGCACATCCCGCGCACGTAGTCCTCGCCCATCGGCTCCACGTCGAGCAGCGCGCCGCAGTGGTCGAGGTGGAACTCGCCGTGCCACCGGTCGTGCACGGTGTAGCGGAAATCCATGAACTGCGGTGGGGCGCCGATGTCGAGCTGCATGCCTTTGAAGATCGTGACGACGTCGTCGCCCTCGAAATCCAGTGCACGCTGCATGCGTTTGGCGTAGATCGGGCTGGCGCCCATCCACTCCTCGATCGCGACCTGCAGCATCTCCTCCCGGCCGAAATTTGCGATGGTCCAGGCCATTCCGGACCGGTCGATCAACTGACCGATCAGCAGCAGCTCGGGCAGCAGGACCGCGAGTTCTTCCCGCGACAGCGACGCATACCTACTCGTCATGGACCGTCCCACCGGAATGCATCTTCACCGCGGCGTTGACATTGGCCTTCTTGTCTTCCGCCGGACGCTTCTTGCGGTTCTTGATCACCTTGCTGACCGCGCCGTCGAGCTTGGACCCGAGCGGGAAACCGAGGTAGTGGGTCAGAAAGACGGCCATCTCCTTGAGTTCGTCCTCGGTCATCTCACCGTTGGCCAGCGCTGCGTTGGCCTGGATTTCGGCGAGATCGGAGTTGCCGACGGCGGTCACGGCGGTCAGCGTCATGATCCGCTTGTCGCGCATCGACAGCCCGGGTCGCGTCCAGATGGTGCCGAAGAGGTGGTCGACGGTGAGATCGAAATACGGATCCCCCTCGATGTTGGGCATCTCCCAGCCGTAGACCTCGTTCATCTTCTCGAGGCCCTTGCGACGCAACTCGTCCATCGTCACTCCTTCGTGTGCGGCACGCCGAGCCCGGCGGCCAGGTTCTGCAGCGCGATCTCGGCCAGCGGGAGTTCGGTCCCGGTGGCCTCGCCCAGCGCGAGCGCCAGGCTGAGGTCTTTCTCTGCGAGTCCACGCGTGTGCGTGAACATGTCGTACAGCCAGTGGTCCGGTGTGAGGTCACTCATGTCGTCGCGCACGATGATCGCGCCCGGCCCACCGCTCTGCGCGTCGCTGTGCCGCACTACCCGACCGAGCTTCTGCAGGTCCAGCCCCGCCGATTCGGCGAGCCGCATCGCCTCGCACGACGCCGCGAAACCGATGAAGGTCAACATATTTCGCGCTAGCTTCATTCGGGTTCCCGCCCCGGGCTCACCGGCCCGGACCACCAACGACGCCCACTTTTTGAACACGGGCTTGACCTTGGCGAACGCCTCATCGTCGGCGCCGACCATCACGGCCAGCTCACCCTTGTCTGCCGCTCCGGCGCCACCGCTGACCGGTGCGTCGACGATGTGAATCCCCTTGTCGCGCAACCGCTCGGCGAGCTCACCGGCCGTGTCGGGCTCGATCGTCGAGTGGATCGCGATCACGGTGCCCGGCGCGGCGTGTTCGCCGAGTTGTCCCACCACGTCGCGCACCTGGGCGTCGTTGAGCACGGTGACGCTGATGATGTCGGCTTTCGCGACGTCGGCGACGCTATCGGCGAGATTGGCCCCCAGTTCGACCAGCGGGGTCATCGCCTCGGCGCGCACATCGAACACGACCAGCCCGCCGGGCCAGTCGACCAGGCGCTTGGCCATCGGCGCCCCCTGGTTGCCCAGGCCGATGTATCCCAGCTTGACGTCGTCGCTCACCTGATGATCTGCCCGCCGTCGACGTTGAAGATCTGACCGGTGATCCACCTGGCCTGATCCGACAGCAGGAAAAGGCACATGCCGACCAGGTCCTCCGGTTGCCCCATGCGCGACAACGGAATTCCCTTGACGATGTCGGCGACCATCTCCTGCGGCGTAGTGGTGCGGTTGGCCTCGGTGTCGATGGGGCCCGGTGCGATCGCGTTGACCCGAATGTTCTGCCCGCCGAGTTCGGTCGCCAACTGCTGGGTCAGCCCGTTGACCCCGACCTTGGCCAGACCGTAAAAATTCGAGTACAGCCACGCCGCCGTCGAGGACTGGTTGACGATCGCGCCGCCGCCGCGTTTGGCCATCTTCTTGTACACCGCCCGGGTGCAGATCAGCGCGCCGTCCATGTTCACGCTCATGAACTTCTTGTAGTAGTCCCAGTCCACGGTGATCAGGAAGTCCAACTTCATGCCGCCGAAGATGGCGGCGTTGTTCACCAGGTAGTCGATGCCGCCGAACTCCGAAAGCGTCTGCGCGGCCATCTCCTTCGCCGATTCCGGGTCGGAGACGTCGACGCGGACCGCGAGCGCGTTGCCGCCCTCGCCCTTGATCCCGTCGGCCACCTTCTGGGCGCCCTCGGTGTTGATGTCGGCAACCACCACTGCGGCGCCCTCGCGCGCCAGCGCCTCGGCATACGCTTGGCCGATACCGCCGCCGGCGCCGGTGACGATCGCCACCTTGTCCTTGAACTGGTCCTCGTAGAGCCCCATCGTGTTCCTTCCTCGTTGCCGAATGTGGGGTTGTGTCACGCCTCGCGACGTTTTGCGTGCGGGTAACCCACGTTCGGCGTGATCGTCACACCGCCGTAGCGATCGCCTTGATTTCCAGGTATTCCTCGAAGCCCGCCAGTCCCATCTCGCGACCGAGCCCGGACTGCTTGTATCCGCCGAACGGCATATCCGCCGAATACCAGACGCCGCCGTTGATGTTGACCGTGCCGACCCGCATCCGTGCCGCGACCCGGTTCGCGCGTTCTTCGTCGGCCGAGAACACCGTGCCTGAAAGGCCGTAGGCCGAATCGTTGGCGATGCGGACCGCGTCGTCGTCGCCGTCGTGGGCGATGACCGTCAGCACCGGTCCGAAGATCTCCTCGCGCGAGACCTTGGCATTGTTGTCCAGTCCGGCGATGACGGTGGGCTCGATGAAGAAGCCGGTATCGCGATCGGCGGGGCGGCCACCGCCGACGGCGAACTTGCCGCCCTCGTCGATCGCCGAGTCAAGGTAGCCCTGAACCCGGTCGCGCTGGCGCGCGGAAATGAGTGGGCCGCAGATCGTTCCGGCGTCCTGAGGGTCGCCCGGCTTGAGTCCGCCCATCGTCGCCGCCGCGGCTTCGACCGCCTCGTCGTAGCGAGCCCGCGGTACCACCAGTCGGGTGGTGATGGCGCATCCCTGTCCGGCGTGCATCGACGCGGTGAATGCCGACATCGAGCAGGCGGCGGCCAGGTCGGCGTCGTCGAGCACGAGGAATGCCGACTTGCCACCCAGCTCCAGGAACACCTTCTTGATCGTGGCGGCGCCGTCGGCCATCACGCTGCGGCCGGTCGCCGTCGACCCGGTGAACGAAACCATGTCCACCCGTGGGTCTTTGGACAGCAGCGCACCGACCCCGTGGTCGCTGGAGGTGACGATGTTGACGACGCCCGGCGGGATGTCGGTGTGCTCGGCGATCAACTCCCCGACCGCGGCAGCACACCACGGGGTGTCCGGGGCCGGCTTGAGCACGATGGTGTTGCCGGCGGCCAACGCCGGGCCGATCTTGGCCAGGTTGATCTGGTGCGGGAAGTTCCACGGCGTGATGGCGCCGACGACGCCGACGGCCTCGCGGGCGAGGCGGCGCCGGGTCTTGATGCCCATCGGCGACGCGACCCCGAGATCGGTGTTCCACTCGTAGGACTCGGCGGTGTCGGCGCAGAAGCTCAGGTCGTCGACCGGCCCCTCGAGCTGAGCCGCCGACGTCAACATCCGGGGCGCGCCCACCTCGCCGATCGTGATCTCGCGCAGTTCCTCGATGTGCTCCTTCAGGACGGCCTGCAACTGGCGAAGGCAACGCACCCGCAAGTCGGTGTCGGTCGACCAGTCGGTCTCGTCGAAGGCGCGCCTGGCCGCCTCGATGGCACGACCCATGTCGTCGGCGGTGGCGTCGGCCGCGACACCGAGCACTTCCTCGGTCGCGGGGTTGACTGTTTCGAACGACCCCCCGCTACCCGCGACGAGCTTGCCGTCGATGAGCAGCTGACTTTCCCGATTCGCCAGCACAGCCATGCCATCTCCGTTCACCAATGCTGGACAAGTGTCCGAATTGTTGGACTGGACGATAGTCCCCTCGCAGTGCGGCTGGCAAGCATAGCGTTTACTAGCTGCATACTTGCGGAGCCGAGCCCGCGTCCGATAACTTGGACAGGTGTCCAGCGAGCCCGTGATAGCGGTCGCAGGCCCGGCGCCTGTCAGCACCGGCGAGACACCGCGGAACCGCCGCCAGGAGGAGACGTTCCGCAAGGTGCTCACCGCCGGCGTCGAGATGCTGCGCGAATCCTCCTACGCCGACCTGACGGTGCGCGCCGTCGCCGCCAGGGCCAAAGTCGCCCCGGCCACCGCCTACACCTACTTCTCGTCGAAGAACCACCTGATCGCCGAGGTGTACCTGGACCTGATGCGTCAGGTGCCGTACTTCACCGACGTCAACGACAGCCGGGTCACCCGCGTCGAGAAGACTCTGCGCGCGATGGCGCTGATGGTCGCCGACGAACCCGAGGTCGCGGCGGCGTGCACCACCGCGCTGCTCAGCGGAAGCGACTCCGCGGTGCGCGCGGTACGCGACCGCATCGGTGCCGAGATCCACCGCCGCATCCGCTCGGCCATGGGCCCGGACGCCGACCCGCGCGCATTGGCCGCCCTGGAGATGACGTTCTTCGGCGCGCTGGTCAACGCGGGTAGCGGCGTCTTCACCTACCACCAGATCGCCGACCGGCTCAGCTACGTCGTCGGCCTCATCTTGGGAGACGAGCAGTGACCATCAGCGAAATCGTGCTTGACCCATACGACTACGACTTCCACGAGGATCCGTATCCGTACTACAAGCGGCTGCGGGACGAGGCACCGCTGTATCGCAACGACGAACTCGGTTTCTGGGCACTGTCGCGGCACCAGGATGTCCTGCAGGGTTTCCGCAACAGCACCACGTTGTCGAACAAGTTCGGCGTATCGCTGGATCCCGCGTCGCGCGGACCGCACGCCTCCAAGACCATGTCCTTCCTGGCGATGGACGACCCCGACCACTTGCGACTGCGCACACTGGTGTCGAAAGGTTTCACGCCTCGGCGCATCCGCGAGTTGGAGCCGCGCGTCACCGAGATCGCCGTGCAGCATCTCGATGTCATGTTGGACAAGGCACGCTCGAACGAGACCGTCGACTACGTCAACGAATTCGCGGGCAAGCTGCCGATGGACGTCATCTCGGAGCTTATGGGTGTGCCCGAGCCCGATCGAGTCCAGGTGCGCGCGTGGGCCGACGGTGTCATGCACCGCGACGAGGGCGTCAGCGACGTACCGCCCTCGGCCGTGGAGGCGTCGATCAACCTGATCGTCTACTACCAGAACATGGTGGCCGAGCGCCGCAAGAAGCCGACCGACGACCTGACCACCGCGCTCCTTGAGGCCGAGATCGACGGCGACCGGCTCACCGACGACGAGATCATCGGCTTCATGTTCCTGATGGTGATCGCCGGTAATGAGACCACCACGAAACTGCTTGCCAATGCGGCATTCTGGGGCCACAGGAACCCCGACCAGCTGACCCCGGTCTACGCCGACCTGCAGCGGATTCCGCTCTGGGTCGAGGAATCGCTGCGATACGACACCTCGAGCCAGATCCTCGCGCGCACGGTCTCGGGCGAGCTGACGTTGTACGACACCACCATCCCCGACGGTGATGTCCTGCTGTTGCTGCCCGGGTCCGCTCACCGCGACGAGCGGGTCTTCGAGGACCCAGACCGTTTCCTCATCGGCCGCGAAATAGGGTCCAAGCTAATGAGTTTCGGCAGCGGTGCCCACTTCTGCCTTGGTGCGCACCTGGCGCGGATGGAGGCCAAGGTCGCGCTGACCGAGTTGTTCAAGCGAATCCGCGGCTACGAGGTGGACGAGGCCAACGCCGTCCGCGTCCACTCGAGCAATGTCCGCGGATTCGCTCACCTTCCCATCACTGTGGAGACTGTCTGATGCCCCGGTTCGACCCCCTGCCCGAACGACGGCCCGTCATCGTCGCCGGCGCCTCATCCGGAATCGGCGAAGCGACGGCGATCGAGATGGCCGCGCGCGGCTTTCCGGTCGCGCTCGGCGCCCGGCGCGTCGAGAAACTCGAAGACATCGTCGGCAAGATCAACGCCGACGGCGGTGAAGCCGTCGGGTTCCATCTCGACGTCACCGACCCCAACTCGGTGAAAACGTTTGTCGCCCAATCGGTGGAGGCACTCGGCGAGATCGAGGTATTGGTGGCCGGTGCTGGTGACACCTACTTCGGCAAGCTGGCCGAGATCAGCACCGACGAGTTCGAGTCGCAGCTGCAGATCCACCTCGTCGGGGCCAACCGGCTGGCGTCGGCGGTGCTCCCGGGCATGCTCGCGCGCCAGCGCGGCGACCTGATCTTCGTGGGATCCGATGTGGCGCTGCGTCAGCGGCCGCACATGGGCGCCTACGGGGCGGCGAAGGCGGCGCTTCTGGCCATGGTCAACAATTTCCAGATGGAACTGGAGGGCACCGGTGTGCGCGCCTCGATCGTGCACCCCGGCCCGACGAAGACCAGCATGGGCTGGAGTC
Organism: Mycobacterium lehmannii; assembly: GCF_001499925.1. Classification (NCBI taxonomy): domain Bacteria; kingdom Bacillati; phylum Actinomycetota; class Actinomycetes; order Mycobacteriales; family Mycobacteriaceae; genus Mycobacterium; species Mycobacterium lehmannii. The sequence goes on along the minus strand of NZ_LQIR01000011.1, from coordinate 27,023 downwards.
TGCCCGCCGAGAAGATCGGCCCGGCACTCGAGGATTGGGCGAAGTGGGGCCAGGCCCGGCACGACTACTTCCTGCGGGCGGCCGACCTGGCCAGGGCCATCACCTTCGTTGCGGAGACACCTCGCGGCGGGTTCATCGCCAACATGGAACTTCAGCCCGAGGCGCCGCTGGCCACCGCGCCGGCGGAACGCCAGCAACTCAAGTTGAACGAGGAGAACCTGAAGTCATGACGACGGCGATCGTGCCCCGGGTTTCCGGTGGTGAAGAAGAGCACGGACACCTCGAGGAGTTCCGCACCGACCCGATCGGCTTGATGCAACGGGTCCGCGACGAGTGCGGTGACGTCGGCTGGTTCCAGTTGGTGGACAAGCACGTCATCCTGCTGTCCGGCGCCGAGGCCAACGAGTTCTTCTTCCGTTCGGCCGACGAGGATCTCGACCAGGCCGAGGCCTATCCGTTCATGACGCCGATCTTCGGCAAGGGTGTGGTGTTCGACGCCAGCCCCGAGCGGCGCAAGGAGATGCTGCACAATTCGGCGCTGCGCGGTGAGCACATGAAGGGCCACGCGACCACCATCGAGGGCGAGGTCCGCAAGATGATCGCCGACTGGGGCGACGAAGGCGAGATCGAGCTGCTCGACTTCTTCGCCGAGCTGACGATCTACACCTCGACGGCCTGCCTGATCGGGCTGAAGTTCCGAAACGAACTCGACCACCGGTTCGCCGAGTACTACCACGATCTCGAGCGCGGCACCGACCCGCTCTGCTATGTCGACCCCTACCTGCCGATCGAGAGTTTCCAGCGCCGCGACGAGGCGCGCGTCAAACTCGTTGCGCTGGTTCAGGAGATCATGAACCACCGGTTGGCCAATCCGCCGACCGACAAGTCCGACCGTGACATGCTCGACGTGCTGGTGTCGATCAAGGACGAGGACGGCAACCCGCGGTTCTCGGCCGACGAGGTCACCGGCATGTTCATCTCGCTGATGTTCGCCGGGCACCACACCAGTTCCGGAACCTCGGCGTGGACCCTGATCGAGCTGATCCGCCACCCAGAGATCTACGCCAAGGTTCAGGCCGAGCTCGACGAACTCTACGCCGACGGTCAGGAAGTCAGCTTCCATGCGCTGCGCCAGATTCCGTTGCTGGACAACGTCGTCAAGGAGACGCTGCGGCTGCACCCGCCGCTGATCATCTTGATGCGGGTGGCCCAGGGTGAGTTCGAGGTAGCCGGCTTCCCCATTCACAAGGGCGACTTCGTGGCTGCCTCGCCGGCGATCAGCAACCGGATTCCCGAGGACTTCCCGGATCCGGACGGTTTCAATCCGGACCGCTACAACAAGCCTGAACAGGCCGACATCGTGAACCGCTGGACGTGGATCCCGTTCGGCGCGGGCAGGCACCGTTGCGTCGGCGCGGCGTTCGCCCAGATGCAGATCAAGGCGATCTTCTCGGTCCTGTTGCGCGAGTACGAGTTCGAGATGGCGCAACCGGCTGACAGCTACCGCAACGACCACTCGAAGATGGTGGTGCAGCTACAACGACCCGCGAAGGCCCGCTACCGCAGGCGTGTCAAGTAGGGGATCGAATGGGCTGCTACAGAGTAGAAGTAGACCTGGACCTGTGCCAGGGGCACGCGATGTGCGAGCTCGAGGCGCCGGACTACTTCACCGTCCCCAAACGCGGCAAGGTCGAGATCCTCGACGCCGAACCGCCCGACGACGCCCGCGACGAGATACAGAACGCGGTCGATATGTGCCCGACCCACGCACTGGCCATCAAAGAAACAGGAGAATGACAATGCCGTCACTGCCCCGCGAAGCGCTCGACAACTGGGTCGAGCAGTGGCTGGAGGCCAACCGAGACGCCGAACGCAACGGCGACTGGAAACCGTTGGCCGAGTTCTACACCGATGATGCGACCTACGGCTGGAACATCGGCCCCAAGGAAGACGTGATGTGTGTCGGCGTGGATCAGATACGCGAAATCGCCTTGGGTTTGGAGATGGAGGGCCTGGAGAACTGGGTTTACGAGTACCAGAAGGTGCTCGTAGACGACAAGCAGGGCGAGATCGTCGGCTTCTGGAAGCAGGTCGCGAACAAGTCCGACGGCACTACCGACGAGATCTACGGTATCGGGGGCAGCTGGTTTCGGCTCAATGCCGACCTGAAGATCGAATGGCAGCGCGACTTCTTCGATTTCGGCCACGTCGCCAAGGGGTACGCGAAACTGATCGAGTCCGGCGACCTGTCGCCCGGAATGCAGAAGCGCATCGAGCGCTCCCTGGCCGGCGAGAAGTTGCCCGGTTACTACCCCCTCGGCCAGGCCCCGGTACCGATCTGGTGACCCGGCCAAGCAGTTGATTGGGGGTGGGCGTGACCTACCTAACTACTGCCTCTAGTCTGAGGTCACCGGTACTAGCGGAAGGCACGTTCGAATGAAGACAAAAGGTGCTCTCATCTGGGAGTTCAACCAGCCGTGGTCGATCGAGGAGATCGAAATCGGGGACCCCGTCAAGGACGAGGTCAAGGTGCAGATGGAAGCGTCGGGGATGTGCCACTCCGACCATCACCTGGTGACCGGCGGCATCCCGATGGCCGGTTTCCCGGTACTCGGTGGCCACGAGGGCGCGGGCATCGTCACCGAGGTCGGTCCGGGCGTCGAAGACCTCAAGCCCGGCGATCACGTCGTGATGTCGTTCATCCCGTCCTGCGGCAACTGTCCGTCGTGTCAGGCCGGTATGCGCAACCTCTGCGACCTTGGCGCCGGCCTGCTCGGGGGCACCGCGGTCTCCGACGGCACCCACCGCATCCACGCCAAGGGACAACCCGTCTTCCCGATGACCCTGCTGGGCACGTTCTCGCCCTACATGGTCGTACACAAGAGTTCGGTGGTGAAGATCGACGAGTCGATCCCGTTCGAGGTTGCGTGCCTGGTCGGTTGCGGCATCACCACCGGGTACGGCTCGGCCGTCCGCAGCGGTGACATCCGGCCCGGTGAGGACGTCGCGATCGTCGGCGTCGGCGGCGTCGGCATGGGCGCCCTGCAGGGCGCAGTCACCGCGGGCGCACGTCGCATCTTCGCGATCGACCCGGTGGAGTGGAAGCGTGACCAGGCGCTCAAATTCGGTGCCACACATGCCTATCCGGACTGGGAGTCCGCGATGGCCGGTATCGGCGAGGTCACCTGGGGACTGATGGCCCACAAGGTGATCATCACCGTGGGCGAGCTGCACGGCAAGGACGTCGAGAACTACCTCAGCCTGACCGCCAAGGGTGGCACCTGCGTGGTCACCGCCATCGGCAGCCTGCTCGACACCGAGGTGAACCTCAACCTGGCGATGCTGACCCTGCTGCAGAAGAACCTGCAGGGCACCATCTTCGGTGGGGGCAACCCGCACTACGACATTCCGCAGCTGCTGTCGATGTACAAGGCAGGCAAGCTGAACCTCGACGACATGGTCACCCGGCAGTACAAGCTGGAACAGATCAACGACGGTTACTCCGACATGCTCGAGGGCAGGAACATCCGCGGCGTCATTCGCTATACCGACGACGACCGGTAGAGCTCATGGCTCAGGAAACCGTCGAGAAGACACCGGCTTTGGCGGCCTCCCACAATTCGTGGAGATGCGTGCACTCCCACGACAAAGAGGGCTGGTTGGCCCTCATGGCCGACGATGTCGTCATCGAGGATCCGATCGGGCCGTCTTTCACCAACCCCGACGGCACGGGAATTCGCGGGAAGGAGGCGGTGTCCGGCTTCTACGATGCCAACATCGCCTCCAACGATCTGCGGATCACCTGCGAGGAGACATTTCCGTCCAGTTCCCCGCACGAGGTGGCTCATATCCTGGTGCTGCGCAGCAAGTTCGACAACGGAATGACCAGCACGGTGCGCGGAGTGTTCACCTACAAGGTCAACGACGCCGGTCTGCTCACCAACCTTCGTGGCTACTGGAACATGGACATGATGCAGTTCGGTCAGGCGGCCAGCCAGTCAACGGATGCCAAGTAGCCCGTCACTGTCCGAGCGTGGCGCGGTCGTCGTCGGCGGATCGCGCGGCGTGGGGCTGGCGGTGGCTGAACTGCTCGCTGCCGATGGTGCCGGGGTGGTCGTCAACGGCCGTGACCGGGAGGCCGTAGCCCAAGCGACGCAACGGATTCCGGGCGCGCACGGAGTCCCCGGCTCGCCCGCCGATCCGGAGATCGCCGACCTCCTGATCGAGACGTGCGTTCAGGAGTTCGGTCGCATCGACATCCTGATCAACTGTGCGGGCACAGCCGAGCCCGTCGGATCGTCGATTCTCACGATCACGTCGGGCCAGTTCCGCGAGCTGATCGACGCACATCTCAATACGGCCTTCGAGACTTGCCGAGCCGCCGCGCCCAGGATGGTGGCCCAGGGTGGAGGCGCGATCGTGAACACGAGTTCGTTCGCGTTTCTCGGCGACTACGGCGGTACGGGGTATCCGGCGGGCAAGGGCGGCGTCAACGGGCTGACCCTGGCGATCGCCGCCGAACTCAAGGAGCACGGCGTGCGCGCGAACGTCGTCTGTCCCGGCGCCAGGACGCGGCTTTCGACCGGAGCGGATTACGAGGCGCACATCGCCGACCTGAACCGTCGCCGCCTGTTGGACGACGTGAGCATGCAGGGTGCCCTCGACGCCGCGCCGCCGGCGTACGTCGCCCCGACCTACGCTTATCTGGCGAGTGACCTGGCCAAGGACGTGACGGGGCAGATCTTCATCGCCGCCGGCGGGTTCGTCGGGCGCTTCGACAGGCCGACGCCGACGATTCTGGCCTACCGCGACCACCACGACACTCCGCCATGGTCCGTTGCCGAGCTTCACGACCACATTCAGCGGAATACCCGACACAGCTGACCGCTCAACGACAGCCTTGGTCCCGTGAGTTCGCTCGAAAATTACACCCTTCGACCTGTGCGAGTTTCGAGCGAATATTGGGCAGACATCACTCGTCCGTCGAGTAGCAAACGTCATTCCTGATCGGGTCGACGTTCGCCTTTACGGCCAGCGCGCTACGGCGTGCAGAAGAACGGCGTGCAGTCGATGGTCACGGGGATTACACATCCCGATGTCAGCGTGACAATCAACGTCAAGATCAGAAAAAGGAAAAGTTTGGCGTTGCGATGTGACATGGCAGTACCCCCTTTGCTCAAGCGACGATCACGATGCGATTACTGTAAGCCGCAAACGGCAGAAATGAATTGAATTCAGGGAGAAAGTGTCGAATCCCTTTTACGCGGAATGCTGCGATCGTGCGCCTATTGAATGGTAAGCGACACAAGCAAAGCGCGCGAAATTAACTGCAATCTATTTCTGATCTTGAACATGGAATTCAGTTCGGCTTTTGCGATGTTGCTAGAAATGCATCCACGCGCCGAACGCGGCCGTCAATTATTGCGAGGACGCCTGCGGTCCGTTTTCCGCTCCTCGTTTGCAGGCGCACCCCGGGAACGACTCGCCTCGCTTGCTCGATCACACTCCCGCACGTCGCAACGCTTACCGCACCGGCGGCCGGTCAGCCGACGCGCCCTCGACCGCGGCGAGTCGCTCACTATGCTCGACGCCATGGCGAGCGTGTTCACGAAGATCATCAACGGGGAGCTACCAGGCCGGTTCGTCTACGAGGACGACGACATCGTCGCCTTCCTGACGATCGCCCCGATCACCCAGGGCCACACGCTCGTTGTGCCGCGAGCCGAGATCGACAACTGGCAGGACGTCGAGCCCGCGGTCTTCGGCCGCGTCATGGAGGTGTCACAGCTGATCGGCAAGGCCGTGGTCAAGGCGTTCCCCGCCGAACGGGCCGGGGTGATCATCGCCGGGATGGAAGTGCCTCATCTGCATGTGCACGTCTTTCCCACCAACAATCTCGCCGATTTCGGGTTCGCCAACGCCGACCAGAACCCGTCGCAGGAATCCCTCGACGAGGCCCAGACCAAAATCAAGGCGGCACTGGCTCAGCTGACCTGAGCCGCCACGTCGACGATGCGTGGCAGGCTGACCCGAAACGTGCACCCCTGCCCCGGCGCGGTGGTGACATCGACCGTTCCGCCGTGGGCCAGAACCAACGAGTCGACGATCGACAGTCCCAGTCCGGTGCCGCCGCTTGCCCGGGTGCGCGACGAGTCCGCGCGATAAAACCGTTCGAACACCCGTCGCGCGTCGTCCTCCGTCATACCCGGCCCCTCGTCGCACACCTCCAGCACCGCGCGGTCGCCCGCGGTGCCCACCCGCACCGTCACCCCGGCGGTTTCTGGAGTGTGCTGAAGCGCGTTGCCCATCAGGTTGCCCAGCACCTGGCGCAGTCGGGCTTCGTCGCCAAGCACTTCCGGGGTGCCGGGCCCATCGAGCACCTCCAACCTGATCGCTCGCTTGGGGGCGATGGAGCGCCCGTCGTGGACCGCGTCGGTGGCCAGGGTCAGCAGATCGACGCGCCGGCGCTCGAGTGGGCGTTGCGCGTCGAGGCGGGCGAGAAGCAGAAGGTCCTCCACGAGCAAGCCCATCCGGCCGGACTCGCTCTCGATGCGGCTCATCAGCATCTCGACGTCGCGTACCGCGCCCTGCCGGTACAACTCGGCGAATCCACGGATGGTGGTCAGCGGCGTGCGGAGCTCATGGCTGGCGTCGGTGATGAACCGTCGCATCCGCTCCTCGGAACTGCGGGCCTGCTCGGCGGAGGCCTCGGAGGCCGCCATGGCGGTCTGGATCTGGGCGAGCATGCCGTTGAGCGCTGACGACAGTCGGCCCACCTCGGTGCGCGGATCACGCTGGGGGACACGGCGATCGAATTCGCCTGCCGCGATCGCCGCCGCGGTCTGCTCGACTTCGACCAGCGGACGCAGGCTGCGGTGCACCACCGCATAGCCGACCACCCCGAGCACCACCAGCACCGCCAGCCCGATCCCCACCTGCGCGTAAATCAACTCGCGCACTGTGGTCTGCACAGCGGAGAAGTCGACGGCGACAGTGACCACCCCGTCGGGGCTGCGGACCGTCATCGCGCGCCACTGCACATCGGAGCCGTGCAGCGAGCCGATGGTGACCGGCTCCGAACCCACGTCGTTGTCGGCGGGCAGCGCCGGTTCCGCATCTCGGTCGTTGACGGCGATCCAGATGTGGCCGTCGGCTCCGACGCCGCGGACATAGAAATTCGTCGGCGGCCGTGCGGGGTTGGGACTTTCCAGCGCATCGTCGGACCCCTGGCGCGGCGCCTGGGCCCACCCTCGCGAAGCGTCGAGCAGTTCTTGGTCGACGCGGTTGCTCAGCGTGTGGCGCAGGATCGTGGTGACCGCCACGCCGGATGCGAGCAGACCGCACGCCACCAGCAGCAGGGTGGCCGCCACCAACGCCACCCTCAGCGGCACACGTGCGGTCATCTACTCATTGTCGGCGCGCCTGCGGTTCCGCTCATCACGGTTGTCTGTTCTTCGCGCAAGCGCTCATCACCGTGGCTCGCGGAGCACGTACCCCACGCCGCGCAACGTGTGCAACAGGCGCTTTTCGCCCGTGTCGACTTTTCGCCGCAGATAGGACACGTAGGACTCGACGACGTTGACGTCACCGCCGAAGTCGTAGCGCCAGACGTGGTCGAGGATCTTGGGCTTGGACAGCACCGTCCCCGCGTTGATGATGAAGTACCGCAGCAGCGTGAACTCCGTCGGCGACAACGACACCGGCTCCCCCGCCTTCCACACCTCATGGGTGTCCTCGTCGAGTTCGATGTCGGAGAAGGACAACCGCGAGTTGCGAGGCTCCTCGACACCACGGCCGGAGCGGCGCAGGATCACCCGCAACCGGGCCACCACCTCTTCGAGGCTGAACGGTTTGGTCACGTAGTCGTCGCCGCCGAGGGTGAGACCGGCGATCTTGTCCTGGAGCGAATCGCGGGCGGTGAGGAACAGCGCCGGGGCGTCGATACCGTCGGCGCGCAGTCGTCGCAGCAGCCCGAAACCGTCCATCCCGGGCATCATCACGTCAAGGATGACGGCGTCCGGGCGTACCTCACGCGCCTTGTCCAGCGCGGCGGGTCCGTTGGAGGCGGTGTAGACCTCGAACCCCTGGAACTTCAGGCTGACGGACAGGAGTTCGACGATGTTGGCCTCGTCGTCGACGACGAGGACCTTGGCCTCCGGTGTGTTCTCGGGTAGTGCAGGCATGGCCACCTATTCACTGTCCGTCTGTCGCCGGTGATGTTCCTGCCAGCAGGCTGTGTACTTCCTGTGAGTCTTCATCTTGCGCCGTCCATAGACTGAGGTGATGAACTTCGGCAAAGCGCTGACCGATATCGCGACCGCACCGGCGCGAGCCGCCCTGGCCGTCGCCGACGCGGGCCTGGCCATGGCGACCGGGGCGGTGAGCATGGCGCAGCGCACGCTCGGCGACGCCGTCGAGGGTGGGCCCGGATCGGCGTCGTTCGCCACAATGCTCGGCCTGAACGACGCGGTCGAGCGGGCGAACCGACTGGCACGTCTGATGGACGACGACGCCCCGCTGGGCCGGGCGCTGGCACCCAACGGACCCCTGGACCGGCTGCTGCGACCGGGCGGACTGGTCGACCAGCTGACCACCGAGGGTGGCCTGCTGGATCGCGTGACCGCGGAGAACGGTGCGGTCGCCCGGGCGGTGGCTCCCGGCGGGCTGGTGGACCAGCTGATGGCCGAAGGCGGCCTGGTGGACCGCATGACCACCGACGACGGCGCACTGTCGCGGGTGATCGCCCCGGGCGGGCTGGCCGATCAGCTACTGGCCAACGATGGCCTCGTGGAGCGGGTGCTACGCGAGGACGGCGTGGCCGACCGCTTACTGGCCGAGGACGGCCTGTTGGACACGCTCACCGATCCCGACGGTCCCCTGCTCAAGCTGGCCGACGTCGCGGACACGCTGAACCGGTTGGCGCCCGGTCTAGAGGCGCTGGCGCCAACGATCGACGCCCTCCACGATGCCGTCGTGACGTTGAGCCAGGTCGTGAACCCGCTGAGCAATATCGCGGACCGGATCCCGTTGCCCGGTCGCCGGCCGCGCGCCCGTTCGACGTCGAGGACGGTGACCTCTCAACGCATCATCGACGTCGGGGAGTGAGCTCACGCGTCGGCTTCGACCGCCTCGATCGCCACTGACACGCTCTCCGGAGTCGGGGGCTGGTCTTCGGGCTGCCAACGCTGCAGCAGCAGCACGGTGGCACCCCGCAGCATCCGCACATAGTCGTCGACATCGGTTTGCTTGTAGGACTCGATGCGCGCGGCAAGCTCAGGAACCAGCGGCTTGATGGCGGTGGCGATGCTGAGCCCGAGGCCGCCTTCAGTGCTCGCGCTCTTGTCGAGCAGCGTGAGTAGCCGTTCGACCTCGGGCCGCTCGAGTGTGGGATACACGTGCGGGAAGTCGCTGAGCAGATCGTCCTTGACAGTCACGGGGAGCGGAGTTCCCCGAACGGGTGACCCGATAAACTCGGGCACCCGTCAATACGACTGGCCGTCGGCGTATCGCTGTCGCCGGTAGTGGCGGCCGCTACCGCGATTCCTTGCCTTATAAGTAGGCAGTTGACTGTCGCAGTTTGGACAAACCAGCCGCAGGTTTTCACGGCGGTTGTCGGTCGCGTCGCCATTTATGTGGTCGATTATCAGTGCGAGCGTTGAGCCATTCCACTCAGCCGTGATGCCACAGATTGCGCAACGGCTGGCCTGCTGTTCAAGCAGGTAGTCCCGAACAAAGTTGCCCTGGTAGGAAGTGCGGCCGCAGACGCCGGACTCAAGCCAAGCATTCAGAAGTACCCGCCGGCGATGTGACTGCTGACATGCACTGGAGCAGAAGACTTTCTGTTTACGGCCAACCAACTCGCGGCCGCACCCGAGACAGGCCTTCAACATAGAGCGACCCTAAGCAGGTCGGCCGACAAACGGAGCCGCGTGAGAGACTCGAACTCTCGACATTCGCCTTACAAGGGCGATGCTCTACCAACTGAGCTAACGCGGCCGACTCGGTGAGCCTCGGCCATTCTACGACGGCATAATCATGCGATCCGCGGGACGCCCGCGCCAGCGGTTAGTAGTGCACCCACTCCATGCCGATATACGTATCATTACAGACCTAAGCGCATCAGCTCGCAGCGGCGAGGAAAGATGCTTTGACCTGACTTCTCAACGTTTCCAACGCCTTTGCGAGCAGGCGCGACACATGCATCTGCGAACAGCCGATCTGCGCGGCGATCTGACTCTGCGTCATGTCCTCAAAGAAGCGCAGCGTCAGCACGTCGCGTTCGCGGCTCGGTAGGGCCGCGATCAACGGCCGCACGGTCTCGACGTCGAGTACCTTGTCGAAGCCGGCGTCGTCACCGCCGAAACTGTCCCCGATGGACGCCGAATCGTCATCGCGCATCGCCGGTATGTCGGTCGACAACGTCGAATAGTTCGACCCGGCGATCACCGCTTGCACCACCTGTTCGCGATCGACGCCGAGATCCTCGGCGATTTCGCTCGCGGTCGGTGCGCGCCCCAGGCCCTGCGCCAGCTTCGCGGTGGCCTTGTTCACCCGCATCTGGAGGTCTTTGACGGTGCGCGGGACCTTCACCGCCCACGCGTGGTCACGGAAGTGCCGACGGACCTCGCCCATCATCGTCGGTACGGCGAACGACAGGAATTCTGTTCCGTTGTCGACGTCGAATCGATTGAGCGCATTGACCAGCCCGACACGTGCTGCCTGCACAAGATCTTCGTGCGACTCACCGCGGTTGCGATAACGACGTGCGATGTGATCGGCCAGCGGTAGGCAACGCTCACAGATCAGATCGCGTTGCCGGTGGTAGGCACCCGACCCCTCATCCAGTGTTTTGAGGTGACGGAACATCTCCGTCACATCGGAATAATCGGAATTTGGTCCAGCCACGGGTACGTCCGTCCCTCGAAGAATTGCAATGCGGGCTCGCGGATCTGAACCTGATCGAGCACGTATACCCCCGTAGTGACCAGCCGAAACGCCCTGACAGCCCGGGGCGGGAGGCACAGTCGAGGGACGGTGGCTTTTAAGCTGCTGGTCATGGACGTTTGGACCCGGAACAACATCAAGATCGTTGGAAACCAGAGCGGTCCGACGCTGTTCCTAGCCCACGGTTTCGGGTGTGACCAGAACTTGTGGCGGCTCATCGTCGACCGGCTGCAGTCGGACTTTCGCATTGTGTTGATGGACCACGTCGGCTCCGGGGCTTCGGACCCCAAGGCGTGGGACGACACCAAGTACTCGTCGCTGGACGGCTACGCCGACGACGTCGTCGAGATTCTGCGCGACCTTGATCTGCGCGACGTGGTGTTCGTCGGCCACTCGGTGGCGGCGATCATCGGTGTCCTCGCGGTCATCACCGAGTCCGACCGGATCGCCAAACTCGTCATGGTCACTCCGTCGCCTCGCTACATCGACGACGACGGCTACCGCGGCGGGTTCTCGAGGGCTGACATCGACGAACTTCTGGAGTCCCTGGAACTGAATTACCTTGGCTGGTCGCATGCCATGGCTCCGGTGATCATGGGTAATTCCGACCGGCCGGAGTTCGCCGAGGAACTCGAGGCGTCGTTCTGCCGAACCGATCCCGACTGCGCGCGGGTATTCGCCCGCGCCACATTCCTGTCCGACAACCGCGCCGACCTGCCGCGGGTCTCGGTACCCACGCTGATCCTGGAGTGCTCCGAGGACGCGATCGCACCGGCATCCGTCGGAGCCTATGTGCACCAACATATTTCCGGCAGCCAGCTGGTCACGCTCGATGCGACCGGCCATTGCCCCCACGTCAGCGATCCGGACGCCACGGCCCAAGCGATCGCCGAGTTCGCCCTACCGGCATGACCGGGTTGGATCTCGACGATCACTGGGAGAACGCGCCCACCGGCAACGCGATCGCCCATCCCAACGGCCGCATCATTCGAGCCAACGCGACCCTGGCCAGCTGGCTCGGCTATGAGCGAAAACACCTGCACGGCAAGCTGATCACAGACCTGTTGACCGTCGGCGGGCGCTTGCACTACGACACCCATTTCCGGGCGATCCTGCGGATGAGCGGAAAACTCGATGGCGTGACGCTGGATTTCCTGACCGCCGACGGCACGCGGCTACCGATATTCCTCACCGCCAACATGGCCTACGACGCCGAAGGACATCCAGAGCTGTTGCGCGTCAGTGCGGTCGACGCCAAGGACCGACGATCGTACGAGCGGGAGCTGCTGGCGCAGCGTGAGCGCGCCGAGACCGAGCGCAGCCGGGTGCAGGCGTTCGCCGAAACCCTGCGCCGCTCACTGCTTCCGCCGCTTCTCGCACCGCCGCCGGGACTGGACGCCGCCGCGTACTACCACACCGCGTCGGACGACGACGTCGGCGGCGACTTCTATGACCTGTTCCCGCTGTCACGCTCCACGTGGGGTTTCTTCCTCGGTGACGTCGCAGGAAAGGGCGTCGACGCCGCGGTGGTCGCCGGCCTGGCACGGTACGTGCTTCGCTCGGCCGCGGTCGCCGACCACGATCCGGTAAAGGCGCTTCACGTACTCAATTCGGTGCTGATGCAGGACGTCGAGATCGGCGGCAATCGGCTGTGCACGGTGATCGACGGAAGCCTCACCATGCGCGGCGACGGTTTCGACGTGTCCCTGGCCAGCGGCGGTCATCCCCCGCCGCTGCTTCTCCGCGCCGACGGATCGGCCCATTACGCCGACACCGTCGGTGGCCATGCCGCCGGGATCACCGATGACGCGCGGTTCGTCGCTCACAGATTTCACTTGGTGCCCGGGGACACCTTGGTGCTCTACACCGACGGTCTGACCGAGGCGAGCACCGGAATCGGCCATCAGCGCTACGACGACGAGGGTGCCCTGCTCGCGTTCGTCGACGCCCGCGCACCCGCCACCGCCGACACCATCGTCAACGCGTTGAAGGACCTGCTCACCAGCTTCGGGCCCGGAGTCAAGGACGACGCCGCGGTGCTCGCGCTAGGGGTGCCGGCGAACGCCTAGTCAGGTCTCGTCGGCGACGTCGTGGCGGTCCTGATGTCCACCGGGGGCCTCCGGTTCGTCGTCGCGGTGGTCCAGGTCGTCCTGCAATGCACGTTGTTCCTCGGTCGCCTTGGTGGCGTCCATCGGAGTAGCGGGTGGGTCATTCGGCGTTGACATCCGACAGGGATCGACCGCCCGCCCCCGGACAAAACCCCGTGTGACCAGAAGTACATTGCTAGGACACAAACTATTTGGCCACGATGGAGTTGTGTCCACATCAACTCCGGCGCGGGTCGACCCGCTCGCGCTCGAGCAGCAAGTCTGCTTCGCGCTAGCGGTCACGAACCGAGCCGTGCTGGCGATATACCGGCCGCTGCTCGAACCGCTCGGCCTCACCCACCCCCAGTACCTCGTCATGCTGGCGCTGTGGGACCACTACAAGACCTCAGAGGCCGCAGAGCCGCCCACAAAACCGCTGTCGGTCAAGGACATCGCGAGCGCTTTGCAACTCGACTCGGCGACACTGTCCCCGATGCTCAAACGCCTCGAGTCGCTCGGCTTCATCACCAGGGCACGCAGCGCCGTCGACGAACGGGCCACGGACGTGCGGCTCACCAAGGAAGGTGTGCGGTTGCGACGCCGTGCGCTCCAGATACCGCCTGCCGTCGTCGAGCGCCTGGGTGTGGACCTCGACGAACTCGAAACGCTTCGCAACGTCTTGAACCGTGTGAACACCGCGGCCCTCGCCGCGGGCGCACTCGACAACTGACCACTCAAGGAGGATTCGTGCCTGCCGCCCGCCCCAACATCGTCCAATACATCACCTATTCGTATGGACGCCGGCTTCCGGACTCCATGCGCGAGTGGGTGGCGCGCGACCTGGCCGGTCCTGGCGCGCTGCGCCGCCACATGATCCGGATGGCGATTCCACCTCTGTTCGTGCTGGCCCCGTTCTGGTTGCTTCCGGCGTCGCTGTACGTACACCTGGAAATGACTGCGCCGATCTACATTTGGGCGATCCTCATGGCGCTCGCGCTCAACAAGATCTGGCGTCGGCACCGCCTCGCCCAGCACGGACTGGACCAGAACCTGGTCGACGAGATCAAGCGCAAGAAGGATGCGCGGATGCACGAGGACTACATCCGCCGCTTCGGCCCACGCCCCGAAGAGGCTCGCTGGCAGCAGAACAGCAGCCCCTTCTAGCCACGCGGAGTCGTCGGCTGCGCGTGCAGTCACCGAACCTCGTTCGCCGCGGCGACCAGGTTGCGCAACGAGGCGGTTACCTCGTCGGTCCTGCGCGTCTTCAGACCGCAGTCCGGGTTCACCCAAAGACGCTCGGCAGGAACGGAGTTCAACGCTTCTCGTAACGAAGAGGCCATCTCGCCGACGGCGGGTACCCGTGGCGAGTGGATGTCGTACACGCCGGGGCCGACGCTGTTGGCGAACCCGGCCGCGTTGAGGTCGCCGAGCACCTCCATGTGCGAACGCGCCGCCTCGAGGGACGTCACATCGGCATCGAGATCGGCGATTGCGCCGATCACCTCGCCGAACTCCGAGTAGCACAGGTGCGTGTGGATCTGTGTCGAGTCATCGACACCCGATGTCGACAACCGGAATGCGTCGACCGCCCAGCGCAGATAGGCATCCTTGTCCTTGGAGCGCAGAGGCAGCAGTTCGCGAAGCGCGGGCTCGTCGACCTGGATGATCGCGATACCCGCCTTCTGCAGATCGATGGTCTCCTCGCGAATCGCCAGCGCCACTTGGGCCGCCGTCTGGGCCAACGGCTGGTCGTCGCGCACGAACGACCACGCCAGGATCGTCACGGGCCCGGTCAGCATGCCCTTGACCGGCTTGTCGGTCAGTGACTGCGCATAGGTGATCCATTCGACCGTCATCGGTTCGGGTCGACTGACGTCGCCGTACAGGATCGGCGGGCGAACGCACCGGCTGCCGTAGGACTGCACCCAGCCGTTCTGTGTGGCGAAGAATCCGTCGAGCTGCTCGGCGAAGTACTGCACCATGTCGTTGCGCTCGGGCTCGCCGTGCACCAGCACGTCCAGGCCGATCTCCTCTTGCAACCGGATTACGGCGGCGATCTCGGCCTGCATCCGGCGCTTGTATTCGGCGGCGTCGATCTTGCCCGCGCGCAGGTCCGCTCGGGCCAGGCGGATCGCCGATGTCTGCGGGTACGACCCGATGGTCGTCGTGGGCAGGACGGGCAGGTTCAGCCGCGCCTGCTGCGCTGCGCGGCGCCGGTCGGCGGGACCGCGTTCGGTGCCGGAGGCGGTGATGGCCGAGATCCGCTCTCGCACATCGTCGTTGTTCAACCGGGGATCGGCGCGCCGCGACGCGATGGCCGCGTTAGACGCCGCGATCTCACCGTCGATCGCCTCGCGTCCGCTCTTCAAGCCGCGGGCGAGCGCCACGACCTCGGTCACTTTTTCGAAGCCGAAGGCCAACCAGCTGCGCAAGGCGCTGTCGATAGAGGGCTCCGCATCGAGCGTGTACGGAACGTGCAGCGTCGAGCACGACGTCGAAACCGCGACGTGCCGCGCCGACCCCCGCAGTGTAGTCAGGGTGCCGAGAGCCGATTCCAGGTCGGTGCGCCAGATGTTGCGGCCGTCCACGACGCCGGCGACGAGGAGTTTGTCGGCCAGTTCGGGCACCGCGGCGACCGCGGACACCCCGCCCGCGACGAGGTCGACACCGATCGCTTCGACCGGCGTTCGCGCCAGCGCGGGCAAGGCATCCGAGAGCTCGCCGAAGTAGGTGGCCACCAAGATCGCCGGCCGATTCGTCAGCCGACCGAGCTGTGCGTAGGTGCGCTCCGCGAGTTCGGCTGCGGTGTCGACGAAGTCGGTCACCAGAACGGGTTCGTCGATCTGCACCCACTCCACGCCCCGCTCAGCGAGAAGTGCCAGCAGCTCCCCGTATACCACGGTCAAGTCGGCGAGCCGGTCGATCGGGGGGCCCGCGCTGTGCACCGCCTTGCTCAAGGCAAGGAAAGTGATCGGCCCGATGACGACAGGGCGGGTCGGAATACCCTGCGCGCGAGCTTCTTCGAGTTCACCGAGAATCTTGGCCGGGTTCAGCGCGAAATGCGTGTCCGGAGCGAGTTCGGGCACGATGTAGTGGTAGTTGGTGTCGAACCACTTCGTCATCTCCAGGGGAGCGATGTCGTCGTTGCCACGCGCGGCAGCGAAATAGCGGTCCAGTTCATCGGACACGTCCGCGACTCGCGGGGGCAACGCACCCACCATGGCGGCGGTGTCGAGCACCTGGTCGTAGTAGGAGAACGTGTTCACCGGAACGGAATCCAGCCCCGCGGCGACGAGCGCCTCCCAGGTGTCGCGGCGCAGTTCGGCGGCGACGGACTCGAGTTCGTCGCGTCCGACGGTGCCGGCCCAGTACTTCTCGACGGCTCGTTTGAGTTCACGGTTCGGGCCGATGCGCGGGGAACCGAGGATGGTGGCATAGAACGGTGTTGCGGTCATGACGACGTCCTCATCGGTACGGCGGATGTTCATCGCCGGAGGGTGTCGTGCCGAGCGGTCACGCCATGAGCAACCCGCTTCGGCCACAGCCCATTCCGCGAGGCGATGAACCACCGGACGCGGCGCGCCCGGTACATCTGGCAGGTCTTCGGACTCGCAGGCTCGCACATGGTCGTGCACCTAATGGCCGTCGCTTCCCAGCCCGTGGGGCCAGTGCTGTTGACGGCGGTCGTTCCTGCATACCGCTGCGGGACAGTCCCGGATTCTCACCGGGTTCCCTCTCGCACCGCACCCGAATCGGCTGCGGCACTCGATGCCGACGGCCCTCCCTCGAATCCGAGATCGGTTCGCCCGCAAACCAGCTGCGCGACCAGCCTACCCCTACCGCCGGGCCAGCCACTCGGCCAGGGACCTGCCTGCCTCCAACACATGACGTTCGGCGATGTCCCGCGCGGCGTCGGCATCACGACGCTCGAGCGCATCCAGTAGCTCCTCGTGCTCGGACAGCGAGTGCTTCTCATGTTCGGGGAATACGGTGAGGAAATTCGTGGGCACCACCCGCGCGGCCTGCCGGATCTGCGTCAGCAACCGTGGTGAGTGGGCGGCACGGTGGATGGCCTGGTGGAACAGCCAGTTCGCTTCGCCGATCGTGTCGTCCCCCGACCGCGTGACGACATCGGCGGCCAGCTGCCGCAGCTGTGCGAGCTCGTCGGCGGCCACCCGCTCGGCCGCCCACGCGGCCGCCTGCCCGGTGAGCACACCGAGGATGGTGAAGCTGTCCTGCACATCGCGCGGACTGATTCCGATGACTGTGATGCCGCTGCGCGGCGCCACTTTCACCAAGCCCTCAAAGGACAGTTCGAGCAACGCTTCCCGCACGGGCGTACGGCTTGTCGAGAACTCCTCGGTGATCGCGTCGAGGTCGACGCGGGTGCCAGGAGGCAGCGCTCCGGTGAGGATGCGGTCCCGCAACTCCCGGGCGGCGCGTTCACGCACCGTGCCGGAGATGTCGACTGACCGGGTCATGTTCCGACTCTAGCAGGCAAAACATCCCACATTTGAAATCTGATATATCAAATGTTAACTTTCGGACCATGACCCGGACCGACCACATGGCGCTCGTCGCCTTCATGCAAGCCGGCAGCACCTCGGTGTACGCCGGATCGTGGCGTCACCCCGCCACCGAGCACGGCTACCTCGACGCCGGCTACTACGCCAAGATCGGCAGGCAACTCGAAGAGGGCTGCTTCGACCTGATGTTCTTCGACGATCGGCTCGCGATGCCGGGCATCTACGGCGGGTCGGTGGCCGAGGCCGCGCGGTACGGCGCCCGCCCGGTCAAGCTCGATCTTGGTGTCGTGCTCGGCGTGCTGGCCCATACGACGTCGCACATCGGGCTCGGCGCCACCTACTCGACCACCTACTACGCCCCGTTCCACGTCGCGCGCACGTTCGCCACGCTCGATCATCTGTCCGGCGGCCGCGCCGCGTGGAACGTGGTGACGTCGGTCAACGACAGTGAGGCGCAGAACTTCGGCGTCGACAGCCACCTCGGCCACGACGAACGGTACGACCGCGCCGACGAATTCCTGGACGTGGTGACCGGCTTGTGGGACACGTGGGAAGACGACGCGGTGCTGCACGACCGGACGTCAGGTCAATATGCGGATCCGGCGAAGGTGCACGAACTGGGCCACGTCGGCCAGTACTTCCGCGCGCGCGGACCGCTGACCGTCCCTAAAACACCGCAGGGACGTCCCGTCATCATCCAGGCCGGCTCGTCGGGCCGCGGACGCGAATTCGCCTCGCGCTGGGCCGAATTGATCTTCACCGGCGACCCCGGCCTTGAGGTGGCGCGTGAACACTACGCCGATCAGAAAGCGCGCATCGCCGCCGCTGGGCGCGACCCTGACGCGGTGCGCATCTGCCCGATGGCTTATGCGGTCGTCGGCGAGACGGAGTCGCACGCCAAAGAGCGCGAGGCGATGTTCCTCAACGATCTGGTGCACCCGATGGCCTCGCTAACCCTGCTGTCGGAGCTGATGAACTACGACTTCGCCCGACACGACCTCGACGACCCGGTGACCGACGAGATGATCGCATCGGTCTCCGGAATCCGCGGACTCGTACAGAACCTGCGCAATCACATCGGCGGTGACACCGTCACGGTGCGCGACCTCGCCGGCCACCGCGCCACTCTGCTGCAGGGACCACGATTCGTCGGCACCGGTGAACAGGTCGCCGACCAGATGGCCGAGTGGTTCACCGGTGACGCCTGCGACGGGTTCGTCCTGGCCGCAACGCATTTACCCGGCGCGTTCGAAGACGTGGTCCGCATGGTCGTTCCGCAGTTGCAGCGCCGCGGCCTGTTCCGCACCCGGTACGAGTCCTCGACGCTGCGTGGGCACCTTGGGCTGCAGCGCCCAACCGCCCGGGTTCCGGCGTGATGCTCGACGGCCTGCGGGTACTCGAGTTCGCGACGCTGGCTGCGGCCCCACTGGCGGCGACCTACCTCGGCGAGTTCGGCGCCGAGGTGATAAAGGTCGAGGACCCCAGATGCGGCGACCCCATCCGCACCTGGGGCCATCAGCGCAACGGCGTCGGTCTCATGTGGAAGTCCTTGTCGCGCAACAAGAGATCCATCACCTTGAACCTGCGCTGCGCCGACGGACAGGCCATCGCCCGCCGCCTGGCCGAACAGGCCGACGTCGTCGTCGTCAACACCCGACCACAGACCCTGCAGAAGTGGGGCTTGGATTACGAGAGCCTGCGCGCGGTCAACGACCGGATCGTGATGCTGCACATCACCGGCTACGGGCTGACCGGGCCGAAGAGCGAGCGCCCCGGCTTCGGCACGCTCGGCGAGGCGATGAGCGGTTTCGCCCACATCACCGGAGAGGCCGACGGCCCGCCGACGCTGCCGCCGTTCATGCTCGCCGACGGGGTGGCGTCTCTGAACGCCGCGTACGCGGTGATGATGGCGCTCTACCACCGCGACGTGCACGGAGCGCCGGGCCAGTTGATCGACATCAACCTGATCGACCCGCTGGCCAGGTTGTTGGAACAGACGCTGCTCGGCTACGACCAGCTGGGGTTGGTGCCCGAACGGGCCGGCAATCGGTGGGACATCTCCGCGCCGCGCAACACCTACCGCACCGCCGACGGCAAGTGGCTGGCGATGTCAGGCAGTTCACCGGCGTTGGCGCTGCGGGTTTTCCGCGCCATCGGTCGCGACGACCTGGTCGCCGACGCCGACTTCTCGGATCCGCAACGCCGCCTCGCCCGGGCCCGCGAAGTCGACGCGGTGGTCGCCGACTGGGTCGCCACCAAAACCCTTTCCGAGGCGATGGCGGTGTTCGAATCCCAGGAGGTGGCGGCCGCACCCGTCTACGACATCACCGATCTGATCGCCGACGAACAACTTCGATATCGGGAGGTGTTCGTTCCGGTCGACGACGCGGAGTTGGGGGCGATGACCGTGCAAGCACCGGTCCCGCGGTTCTCGTCAGCACCCGGCCGAGTCGGCCATCTCGGGCCGCGCCTGGGTGAACACAACGCCGAGGTGTACGGCGAACTGCTCGACATGTCCGTGTCTGACATCGCACAACTGCGCGCCGACGGCGTGCTCTGACCACGAAAGAACATCGATGACCAACCTGCTCCGGCGTTCCGAACTGGCGCTGCCCGCAAGTAACGACCACATGTTCAACAAGGCTGCCGGCAGCGGTGCAGACCTGGTGTTCCTCGATCTGGAGGATGCGGTACCACCGGCCTTCAAGGTGCAGTCACGCGCCAAGGCGATCACGGCGCTCAACGAGATCGACTGGGGCAGTACAGCACGCGCGATCCGCATCAACGGCCTCGACACACCGTGGTGTCACGACGATCTGATCGAGGTCGTCACCCATGCGGGCCGCAACCTCGACACCGTCGTGATTCCGAAGGCGCGTACGGCCCGCGATGTGTGGTGGGTCGACGTGCTGCTGACCCAGCTGGAGTCGAAGCTGGGTCTGGACAACCGGATTCGGCTGGAGGTGCTGATCGAAGAGGTCGAAGGCCTGGCCAACGCCGAAGCCATCGCCACGGCCAGTTCCCGTCTCGACGCGCTCATCTTCGGGGTCGGTGACTTCTCCCTGTCGCAGGGCGCGCGGGTGGACACCAACTTCGACCCGCTGGGCGAATACGTCGGCGACTTCTGGGCCTACGCCCGCAACAAAGTCATCGTCGCCGCTCGCATCGCCGGCATCGACGCGGTCGACTCGCCCTACCCCGACTTCGGCAACCTCGCCGGATACGAGCGCGACGCGCGCCGGTCGGCGCTGATGGGCTACACCGGCAAGTGGGCCATTCACCCCGACCAGGTGCCGATCGCCAACGACGTGTACGCACCGACGCCCGACCAGATCGCCCTGGCCGAACGCAACGTCGCCGCATACCGCGAAGCGGAGAACAACGGCCGCGGCGCGGTGGGCGTTGAAGGTGTGCTGGTCGACGCCGCGCACGTCAAGATGGCCGAAGAGACGCTGGCCCGTGCGGCGTTGATCGCGTCGAAATCCTGATCCGGCGCCTAGGACAACAGCGTCTGGCCCAGGTAGGCGCCCGGCTCGACTCCCGGCAGGATCGCGAACGTCGCCGACCCGATCGTGGTGATCCACTCGTTCAGCGCATCGGCCGCGGCGAGCCGCCGCTGCACCGGTGTGAACTGCACGGCCGGATCACGCTGGTACGCAGCGAAAATGAGCCCACTGTCCGTGATACGCCCGGCGGCCGGCGAATCGTCATAGTTGTAGGGCCTGCGAAGAAATCGTTCGTCGTCGCTGTGCGGACGGGCGAGCGCGACATGCGCATTCGGCGGGATCACTGGTATGCCGTCCTCGGCCGCGTTGAAGTCCGGAACGTCGTCTTCCCGGCTCCCGGTCAACGGGGCGCCGCTGTCGAGGCGACGGCCGACGCTGAGTTCCTTGCTGGTTCGGTCGAGCTCGTCCCAGGTGTCCATCTCCGCGCGGATGCGGCGCAACACCAGCGTCGTCCCCCCGGCGAACCACAGCTGATCGTCACCGTCGTCCCAGACGTACCGAGCGAAACCTGCCCCGTCGACGATGTTGGCAGTCCCGTCGACCTGGCCCATCAGATTTCGCATGCTGTGCGCAGCCGAGCCCGCTGCTTGCCGAAACCCCTTCTGCCGCCATCGCTGCCGGGTCATGGTGCGCACGTTCTTCAGCAGCACTCGGCTGGTGTGAGCGACGGTGATCGGGTCGTCGGCACAGATCTGCAGCAGGAGCTCACCGCCGCACCACTGCGGTTCGAGCCGGTCGGTGGCGAAGGCCGGCGGATCGGCGACCGCCCGTGGGCGCCGATTCCCGAGCCCGATCCGGTCGAACAGGCTCGGCCCGACACCGACGGTGACGGTGAGCCTGGCCGGCCGTTGCGCCAGTTCGGGTTCGGTGTCAGCCAGCGCGGGAGTGCCCTGAGTCAATCGCTCGGCGTCCGAGGTCCACAGCCTCAGCACAGCGCCCAACGTCTCCCGCGGGCCGCGATGCGGCTGCGCTTTGAGGTCGAGTGCGACGAACAACGCGTGCGCCTGCGGGGACGTCGCGACACCGGCCTGATGCCGCCCGTGAAACGGTTCGACGGCCCGGTCGACGGCGTCGGCAGTGACGGCGGATTGGGCGATCCCACTGTGGGACAGCGTCGCCCCGGCCGCCACCGCGACGGCGCCGCCCGCGAGAAGGCGACGCCGGTTGAGGTGGAACCGACCACCGGCCACACCGTCACCCATGGTCATGGTGTGGTGCGGAACCACCCGTGGCCGGCTGATAATCCTCGTTGGCACCGGCGAAGTCACGCACCTGCGCGGTGATCGGCAGCGTCGAACCGTCCTCGAACTCGACGGTCAGCGTTACCTCAGAACCAGGCAGCAGCGGCTGTTTGAGGTCCATCAGCATCAGGTGGTCACCGCCCGGCACCAACGCGTGTGAGCCGCCGGCCGGGATCACCAAGCCTCCGTCCTTGGGGCGCATCGTCCTGGCACCCGCATCGGCGGAGACCTCATGCACCTCGACCCGTCCGGCCGCGTCCGAGCGCCCCGAGACGATGCGCGCGTCGTGGTGCCCGACGTTGGTGAGCGTGCCGAACACCGCGGCCATACCGGTCTCGGCCGAGCTGGCCCACTGGTCGGCGAGCGTTACCTCGGAGGCCATCGGCCCTTCGTCGTGTTGGCCGTGTGCCGTGCAAGCCGCCACGACGGCCGCAGCGATGACAAGTACCAGTGCGTGATAGATCCTGTTAGACATCGACTTTCGCCTCCTTCCCGGTGCCCCGCTTCTTGACCGCTGCGACGATGAGGTCGACGACGACGAATGCGGCGAGGCTGAGGCCGAACAACGGCAACGCCCAGCCCACCGCCACAGCGCCGGCGACGAGCAACACGATCACCCCCGGGTGCAAACCACGCAGGACGCCGCGCAGCGGCGGCCGTCCGGCCGCCCACGCCGAACCCCTTGTCGGCCTGCGTTGCCACCACATGAGGTAACCGCGGACGATGATCGTGATCAGCCCGATCGCGGTGAGCACCAACACGATCTGGTTCACGACACCGAACAACACACCCATGTGCGCGTCGATCGCCCAGTTGGTGAGTTTGGCCAGCAGCGGCCACTCGGCTTGGTTCACCCGGTCGATGATCGCTCCGGACGAGGGGTCCACCGAGACCGCGTCGTACCGGGTGGGCCAGTCGCGCTTGTTCTCCGCGACTTCCCAACCCTGGCCGTCGCCACTCGGAGGGTACATCCACATCGGTCCGGACAGGCCCGCGGCGCGGGCCGCGCTCAACGCTGCGTCCGCACCGTGCAGTGCGGCGTCACCGCCGCCGACGACGGCTCCTCCGTGGTGATGCCCATGGCCCGCGTGGGTGTCGGCCGGCTGCATGAGTGCGGTGTCCACCGACGGCGCTGTGGTGTTCAGCCTTTCCTGCAGCAGATTGACCGTCTCACCGCCGTAGCGCGACCAGGTGATGCCGGTGACCGACAGCCCGAGCAGCGCAACGATGATCCAAACCCCCACCGCGCCATGCCAGGACAGGGTGCGGCGACGGTCTGTCTTGTCTCGGTCGGGAAGCGCGATGCGACGCAGCTTCTTGGTGTCGCGGCGGTGCAGATACCACAGCGCCAGACCCGCCAGCGCGATCACCCACAACCAGCTCGCCGCAAGCTCGCTGTAGTTGCGGCCCACGGCCCCGAGATGCAGGTTGCGGTGCAGCTCGTCGAACCACGCGCGCACCGGCAGCCACTGGCCGTAGGTGGTCAGCGCGCCACGGATCTCACCGCTGTACGGGTCGACGAATACCGTTCTCGCGTAGTCGGGCGGAACGTCGTCGACCGCGAGCACGACGCGCGTGGTGTCATCGGCCGCGACGGGCGGGCCGATCTGCTCCACCGTCCCCTCGGGGTATGCGGCACGCACGGTGCGCAGCTGTTCGGCCAACGGGAGTCGCTGCTCCCCGACGTTGTCGACGGTGACCTTCTCGCGGTAGACCGCGTCGTCGATCTGGGGAATGACCGCGTACAACAAGCCGGTGACAGCGGCGATCAGGATGAACGGACCGACGAAAACGCCGGCGTAGAAGTGCAATCGAAGGAGCAGTGGACGCAGGCCACGCTGACGCTGACTCGCGGGCGTACCGAGGGTGGGGGTCGTTGTCATTAATGGCGAACCTTCAGCCGGCGGCCCGGCGAGCACACTCGACGAGCCGGAAATTGAGGTGAGGTGAGTTACGTCGAAAGCCGCGACACCTGTCGCGGCCGATCTCGGTGCGCGGCGGGGGCTAAGCCGCCCGATGCCGCGTGGCCAACCTCAGAGGCGGAGCGCGCATGCCGAGTCCGCAACTCAACAGGACGGATTCGGCGACAACGGTTTTGACGACACGGTGCACCCGCCGCACGCGCGGGCGCAATCCGGACGTGGCGAAGATCCGCAGCCACTGCAGCACCGATACGCAGACGACGTAGAGGTATTCGACGGCCGCGATCGCCGTTCCCAGGATCGCGGCGGCCCCGATGTGCGCCGCCGCCATGGTGGGCGTCAGGCCTAGTGCGGCGGCCGAGTGCACGTGCCCACCGGCGAGGACGAAGGACAGATGGCCGAGGAGTTGCGCGAGGCTCAGGGCGCCGACAGCGGCGAGCAGCCGCGCGTGACGACCGTCGAGTGCGGGTCGGGCGACCACGGCGCCCACGGTGGCGCAGACGAGCATCGCGACGATCAACGCCGACCCCGCGGGGAGCTGACCGCCGGCGAAGGTGTGCGCGGTCGCGGTCAAGACGGCAGAACACGAACCGACCAGGCCCCCGCGCACCCAACGTGCGCGCGATTTCGGCGTGTTCACCTGCAGAACTCTACCGCCGGCGCCACCGGGTCACCCCTGGACCACCACTCCGGCGGCGGCTTCGATGGGTTTCACCACCGCCGTGAAGTCGGAGTCGGCTCCCTGGCTGGCCATCGTCGCCTCCCACACCCGGCCCACGGCGTCGGCGAGTTCGGTCGGCAGGCCCAGCGCCCTGGCCTCGTCGAGGTAGAGCCGGACGTCCTTGACCATCAACCCCGTCGCGAAGCCGTAGTCGAACGTGCGGGGCAGCACCGCGCGCGGGAACTTGTCCCGACTGGCGTGAGTGCCGCCGGAGCCGGCGTTGAGGACGTCGATCATCACCCGGGCATCGAGTCCGGCCTTCACACCGGCCACCATCGCCTCGGCGGTGACAGCCAGTGTCGTCGCGGCGATGACGTTGTTGACGAGCTTCATCGTCTGCGCCGCGCCGGGCTTCTCACCGACGAACGTCACCCGCCCGAGGGTTTCGAACAGCGGTGCGCACCTCTGGTAGTGAGCCCGCGGCCCCGACACCATGATGGCCAGGGTGCCCGCCTCGGCCCCGTGCACACCGCCGCTGACGGGACTGTCGAGCGCCGCGATCCCGCGCTCGGCCAACAGCGCGCTGTTGCGCTGCGCGGCTTGGCTTCCCACCGTCGACAGGTCGACGAAACGCTCGACGACGGTCCCGCAGGCGACCTCTGCGGCGACGGACTCCGACACCTGCGGGCTGGGCAGGCTCGCCAGTATCGTCGGCGCGCGGTCGGCGACCTCGCGCGCCGAGGCCGCCCGCTCGGCACCGGCGTCAACCGCCCTGTCGACCACCTCGGGGCGGGCGTCGCAGACGACCACCCGATGCCCGGCCGCCCGCAGGCGGTCTGCCATCGGGAAGCCCATGTTGCCGAGTCCGACGAATCCGATGTCCATGCCGTGCCCTACCGCTGTTCGGCGTCGTCGAAGGCGGCGCGCGCGGTGCGGAAGGCCTCCACCGCAGCGGGCACACCTGCGTAGACCGCGACCTGCATGAAGATCTCGCGGATCTCTTCGGGGGTTACGCCGTTGGTCAGGGCGCCTCGGACGTGGGTGCGAAGCTCGTTGGGGCGGTTCAACGCCGCGAGCATCGCAAGGTTGAGCATGCTGCGCGTCTTGTAGGACAGGCCGTCGCGTCCCCAAACCGCTCCCCAGCAGTACTCGGTCACCAAATCCTGGAACGGCCCGGTGAAATCGTCGGCACTGTCTGCCGCCTTCTGCACATAGGCCTCACCGAGCACCGCCGTGCGGATCTCGCGGCCCTTGTCGTACACGTCTTGGTCCACCACTCGAGAGTGGCAGACCGCGACGAGCCGTGCTCAGCCGGCAGGTGCGGGGGCCGGAGCCGGAGGCGGCGGTGCGGGCGCGGGTGCGGGTGCCGCGAACGGCGCGGGGGCCGGAGGCGGAGGCAGTGGCGGCGCGGCCAACGGTGCAGGAGCCGGCGCTGGGGCCGGAGGCGGCGGGGGTGCCGGAGCCGGCTCGAGACGCGCCACCGCGTAGGCCGCACCCTCGGCGGCCATCCCATTCACGATGTAGGAGTTGTGCGCGAAGCTCGGCAGACCGATGGGAGCGCCGTTGCAGATCGTGTCCCCCTCGGCACACAGGTCCAACGTCTTGTCCTGATACGACGGTCCGATGACGATCGCGGGCGCGCCGGCATCGGTGAGGAACTGATCCGAGGGCCTGCCGAACAGCACGACAGCGGCAACGTGGTCGCCGACTTCCTCCGACATCGGCTCGGGGATGAACTCGCGGTACTCGGCGGGGATCTCCTCGGGGATCTCAGCGGACGTCACATATCCGGCGACCGCGGCACCTTGTGAGAATCCGCCGAGCACGATGTCGGTGTCGGGGCATGCCGCGGCCGTCGACTCGACTTTCTGTCCCGCATCGCGGATTCCGTCGACGACCGTGCGTGCGAACTGGATGCGGTTGCCGAAGTCGCCGCTGGCCAGGTAGTTGACCGGATAGACGTCGATGGACCGTGGGCCGGCCTGGGCGCGCAGCTGGTCGACGAATGCCTGCCCGACCCCGCCGACACCGACCGGCTCGCCGGTCCCGCGCGCGAACACCACCTGCACGTCGCGTTGAAGGAGCACTGCCCCAAGGGCGTCGACGTGTACTTCGACAATGTCGGCGGGCCGATCC